>DAOVKF010000182.1 GCA_030631915.1 Candidatus Omnitrophota bacterium | reverse complement strand
GGATAGAATCAAGTATGACTTTCTTCAGCCCGGCGCATACCGGTTCCGCGAAAGGTATGTGCGCGACAACGCCTTCCCCGAAAAACGTCATCCGGCGCGCCAGGTTCGTCCTGTCAATGAACTGGTCCACAAGAAGAACGTCCAGCGGGTGAATGTGCTCCTTAAGGCTTCCCACGGCTGAAACCGAGATAATGCGGTCGACCCCGAGCGTCTTAAAGGCGTAGATGTTGGCTCTATAGTTGACTTCCGAAGGAAGGATATTATGGAACCGGCCGTGCCGCGGCAGAAAAACCACGTTTTTACCGGCAAGCTCCCCGATGATGAACTCATCCGAAGGTTCTCCGAAAGGTGTATCGACAGCGGCCCTGTCAATGATCTCGATGTCCTCGATACTGCAAAGAGCGCTTCCCCCGACTATGCCCGTCCTGTTCATCTGTCCAACACCTCCACCACCTTATTCCTGCCGGTCCCGCCCTTTATTATGACCACCCTGCTTTTGGCTACCCCGTACTTTTCGGCGATAAGTTCTGTCAGCGCTTTATTCGCCTTCCCTCTTTCCGGCGCGGCGTTGATATAGGCTTTTACCATGCCGTTCTTCACGATAAGTTCCCGGCGCGAAGACTTCGGAAAAACCTTTACGCTCAATTTCATTCTAACCGCCAAGGCGATGAACTATCTGATACAGGATATTTACGATGAAATTCCTGATAACGCTCAACAGGATGAACGCTACCACGGGAGAAAAATCTATCATGCCCATCCGAAGCGGAAGCCGCCTTAACGGCGCTAAAACAGGGTCAGTGGCCAGATAAATAATACGGGCTATGTCATTGTACGGATCAACTCCGACCCAGGAGATAATTATCCTGATAACAAGCAGAAAATACAGGACGTTGAAAACGAGTGATATCAACAAAGCCAGGCCACGGATGAATTCCGCAAAGACAAACATCGTCCTACCCCCTCGAAAGCTCTTCCGACCGTTCTTTCGCCTTTCTGACAGCCGTTTCCACTATTTCCTTCAAGCCTTTTTGTTCGAAAACCGACAACGCGGCCTCAGTGGTACCGCCCCTGGAAGCGACAGCGCGGATCAACGTCCCGGCGGAAACATCCGCCTCGTTCCTCAGTATGGCCGAAGCCCCGTAGAGTGTCTGAACAACCAGTTCTTTTGCCGCACCGGGCGCCAGCCCGGCTTTTTCGCCGGCGGATATCATCGCGTCCGCGAGAAAAAAAAGATAAGCGGGGCCGCTTCCGGACAAAGCCGTTACCGCGTCCAGAAAAGCCTCATCGATCTCCATGACCCTGCCGATACCGGAAAGGATATCCTTGACCTCTTTCTTCCGGGCCATCGGGCCGCTGAAAGAAACACAGGTCATGCTTTCTCCGATAACAGCGGCCATGTTGGGCATGGCCCTGGCCACGGGAACGTCCTTTCCCAGGATATCCTTAATAGCGTTGATCCTTATTCCCGCCATCACTGACAGGACCGTCCGCGTGTCAATATAGGCTGAGATCTCCCTCAAAAGGCCTTCGGAATCCTGCGGCTTGACAGCTATGATCAGATGATCGGAACTCTTGACAAGAGAAGGCATGTCCGCCTGCCGGCAACCATAAGCCGATGCCAGGGAAGCCGCTTTGCCCTTGTCCTTATCATTCACCCGGATAGCCGCCGCCGGAGCGACCTTCCTGTCAATCACACCCCGGAGAATGGCACTCCCCATATTCCCGCATCCTATGATCCCTATCTTCATATCTTCCATATTTACCTTTATTTGTTCCGGTTACCGCATTGCACCGAACGTTAAAACGTATCATAATTTAAGAGTGATGTCAACTTTTTGAAAAAAAGGGGACAGCGCCCTTTTTCCCCGGATGTTAATCCGTGGGATAAAAAGGACGCTGTCCCCTTTTTTTTGTCTTATTTCAAAAACCTTCTTATCCGTCTTATGACTGCGCTTATTGCCACTCCCGCGAACGGCATCATGCCTGCCGGGAGCTCCGGCACACCTCCGCCGGACCCTTCAAGGCCGGATCCCAGCTTGATGTAGTATTTACCGTCATATTCCCAGGAGTCTCCTATGTCATAGACCTCGCCCCCTGTATCTCCGGGCAGGTCCCCTGCCAGGTATGTCCAGTCCATGCCTTCTACCTGACCCGAAGTCTGATTGCTGTACAGGTCCGAGAGCGTAAGCATATCCGCCTCTGTGTATCCTGTCAGGCCGAGCGAGTCTATCCCGTCC
>DAOVKF010000159.1 GCA_030631915.1 Candidatus Omnitrophota bacterium | reverse complement strand
GAAGATAGCTGTTTTTGATCTTGGCGGCGGCACTTTTGATATTTCCATCCTGGATATCGGAGAGGGCGTGTTCGAAGTTAAGGCCACCAACGGAGATACCCACCTCGGAGGCGATAATTTTGACCAGAAGATAATGAACTGGATAGCCGAAGAGTTCAAGAAGGAGAACGGCATTGACCTGCGTAACGATAAAATGGCTCTCCAGAGATTGAAAGAAGGCGCTGAGAAAGCCAAATGCGAACTCTCGTCCAATCTGCAGACGGAGATAAACCTTCCATTCATTACCGCGGACGCGTCCGGGCCCAAACATCTTACCATGACGCTTACAAGGGCGAAACTGGAACAGCTGCTGGACAGCCTGGTCGAGAGGACCAAAAACCCGTGTTATCAGGCGCTGAAGGATTCGGGATATTCCGCGGGGGATATTGACGAGATCATACTTGTCGGGGGCCAGACGCGTATGCCCAGGGTGCAGGAAATCGTAAAAGAGATCTTCGGCAGGGAACCGCATAAGGGCGTGAACCCGGACGAGGTCGTGGCCGTAGGGGCCGCCATACAGGGCGGCGTGCTCAGCGGCGACGAAGGGCTTTCAGACGTGGTGCTTCTGGATGTAACCCCCCTGTCTCTGGGTATAGAGACTCTGGGAAGCGTCATGACAAAGCTTATCGAGCGTAACACCACGATCCCGACAAAAAAAAGCCAGATATTCTCGACCGCCGCTGACGGACAGACCGCTGTCTCTATTCATGTTATACAGGGAGAACGCGGCATGGCCGCGGATAACCGGACACTCGGCCGTTTTGACCTTATAGGCATACCACCGGCGCCGAGGGGTATCCCGCAGATAGAGGTCACCTTTGATATAGACGCGAACGGTATCGTTCATGTTTCCGCGAAGGACAAAGCTACCGGGAAAGAACAGTCCATCCGGATCGAGTCTTCCAGCGGAGTATCCAAGGAAGAGATCGAAAAAATGGAGAAGGAAGCCAAGTTGCATGAAGAGGAGGACAAGAAGAAGAGGGAAGTGGTCGAGAGCAGGAATCAACTCGATTCCTTTATTTACTCCACGGAAAAAGCGCTGAAGGATTACGGGGATAAGGTTTCCGAGGATGAGAAAAAAAAGATCGGCGAGGCCGTGGAAAACGCGAAAAAAGCGCTTACTTCCGAGGATGCGGCGGAAATAAAGAAGGCCCAGGAAGAGCTTCAACAGGCCAGCTATAAGCTGTCGGAAGAGGTATATAAGCAGGCCCAGGCGCAGCAGCAGGGAGGCACGCAGCAGGGGCCGCAGCAGCCCGGCGGCGGCGAAACGGCCGGCGGGGAGAAAAAACCGGAGGAAGATGTAGTTGACGCTGATTTCAAGGTCGATGATGAGAAGGAGGCGAACTAGTTAACAGTGTCCCGTGAGCCGGAGAGGCGCGAGGCACGAGACACGGACGATTATGGCGAAGGATTACTACGGGATACTCGGCGTCAGCGGAGACGCGTCTGACGGGGAAATAAAAAAAGCGTACAGGAAACTGGCGGTCAGGTATCATCCTGACAAGAATCCGGGAGACAAGAGCGCCGAGGAGAAATTCAAGGAGATATCGCACGCTTACGAGATCCTCGGCGATCCCCAGAAGCGCGCGCAGTATGACCAGTTCGGTGACGCGGCGTTCCAGGCCGGCGCCGGGGGGTTTCATGACCCGTTCGATATATTCCGCGGAGTATTCTCAGGCGGGTTCGGGGATATCTTCGGCCAGATGTTCGGTTTCGGCGGGGAAGCCGGAGCGGGATCGAACAGGGGTCGGGATCTTGAGTATGTCCTCCAGATGGACTTTCTTGAGGCCGCGAAAGGCGCGGAAAGAAAGATCAGGGTCCGGAGGTATGAGCCATGCGCCGCGTGTGCCGGGAGCGGGGCGAAACCCGGAACGGGTTTTTCGACATGTCCGCAATGCGGAGGTTCGGGGAGTATAATTCAGTCGGGTGGTTTTTTCAGGGTCTCGCGTACGTGTGCTTTATGCCGGGGATCCGGAAAGGTCATCAAGGAGCCCTGTTCCGCCTGCAATGGCACGGGCAGGAAAGAAGCGAGCAGGGAAATAGAAGTGAATATTCCAGCCGGTGTCGATACGGGGACACGCGTCCGCGTATCAGGAGAGGGTGAAGCGGGTCTTTATGGCGGGGCCAAGGGGGACCTGTATATCGTCATCTCTGTCAGGGAGGATGAAAATTTTACCCGGAAAGGATATGATGTATACAGTCTGGTCCGTGTTCCTTTTACCCGGTTTGTCTTTGGAGGCGAGATAGAGATCGCGGTTATAAACGGAAACGCCGACGTGTCACTGGCCGCGGGGACTCAAAGCGGCCGGGTCTTCAGGCTCAGGGGGCAGGGGATAAACAGACTGGACAGCCGCGGTGCCGGCGACCATTTCGTGAAGGTCGAGGTCGAGGTACCCCGGAACCTGAATTCCAGTCAGAAAAAATTATTGCGGGATTGTGAAGCGAGTTTCGGAACAGGGACCTCAAAAAAGAAAAAGGGATTAATCGATACGGTGAAGGACGCTTTCCAGTAAGGGGGATCTTTTTCAGAAAAGGGGGAAGAAATGCCCACGTATGAGTATAGATGCGATAGTTGCGCGTATGTTTTTGAACGGTTCCAGAGCATCACGGATGACGCGCTTAAAAAGTGTCCCCAATGCGGCTCGTTATTGAGGCGTGTGATAGGCGCCGGAGCCGGTATCATTTTCAAGGGCAAAGGTTTTTATCAGACGGATTACAAGAACGCGTCCGCCGGCAAAGACAAAAAAAAGGACCAGAAAAAAAAGACCGAGGCGTGCTGCGGGTCTGATACCTGTCCTTCGTGTGATTGATATGAGTACCGGGATCAAAAAGAGTAACCGTGTTCTTATATGGATGCCCGGGTTCATGTGGGCGGCGGTGATCCTTCTTTTCGCGGTCCTGCCCTGTGAGAAAATCCCCGCGCTTACGATCGGGTGTCTGGACAAGATACTCCATTTTTCCGAATATTTCTTCCTGGCCGTGCTGATGGTCTGG
>DAOVKF010000172.1 GCA_030631915.1 Candidatus Omnitrophota bacterium | reverse complement strand
GGTGAATATGATTTTTCTGTTTTTGATGCCATTACCGGAGATGCGATCAGAAGGGAGGTCGCGGATTATTTCGTTAAAAAAAGCGAACTGAACGGAGCGGAGTATTTCGCCATAACGAATCCGGGGAGGGTCATGCTGTGGGGCGTGGAGGAAATGGACCTGTATCTGGCGAATCTTAAGATCTACAAAGACTCCCTTGTTTACAAACCAGTTGTCAGCCGATATTTGCAACAGCTCAGCTATATGCTTGATAATCTTAAGATGCATATTTTTTCATCTGAGCTGTTAGAGATCGATAAGACATACAGCCGTTACAAATCAGGGGAATTGAAATTCCGCGATTATGTGGAATTTCTTTTTAAGGAAGCAAAGGCCTGTTCGATCCCGTTAGGGCGGTATGTCAATCTGTCTCTTCTTGTGCGGACAATGGAGCAGGAAAAAAAAGTGGATTTTGACAGGGCCAACAGCGAAAGAAGGGACCTGATAGACGGCCTCAAAAACATGCTTTCAGAGAACGAGTCGCGGGAACTTTTATCAAAGACCGTTGATTTCAAGACAAAAAAGATATCCAGGAAGACGTTTTACGGGTATTTGATCGGAAAAGCCGAACACCTCAATATGGATATCGGACGCTTCCCGGCGCTTGAGAGTTATATCGCCTACATATCGACTTGCGAGGATATTGACCATTCCCGTATCATGGAAGAGCTTGATGAGCTTGAGGGCGAAATAACCGGAACCCTTTACAGGAACCTGACAGAGCGTGTTCTTAACGGCCTTTCCCGCAATCTCGCTCTTTTAAAGAATATTTTTGACATATGCCTTATCAAGACGGATTACAGGTATTATCTGAAAAACATGGACGCGTTCAACACGGCCAATTTTACGGATTTTTCCAGAAAAGAGTCTCCCAAATACAGAGTTACCTTTCGGCCGGACGCGGATATCTTCAGACTGGATGAACACCGGGAGAATCTTACGCAGTTCTATGAGCTGTCGTTCACCCGTGACAGGGCCTTTTTAAAGAACATCCGGTACACTGTTCACGGCCCCCGGCCTCCGCGTCCAGAGGTGAAGTCCGCCATTCTTATAACCGGCGGATTTCACACGGAAAGCCTGTGCGAACTGCTGGAGGAGCGGGATATCTCACATGTTTCCATATTGCCGAAATTCACGACAGCCCGGGGATGGGTTAATCCGTATTTCGAGATACTCGCCGGAGAGACCACGAGCATACAGCAGGCATTGCGTTCCGCTGTTGTCAGGACAAGCATGCTGCAGATAGCGAGCAGGCTCACCAGCCTCGGTACGCGGGTATGGGGGGAGGCGGGAGTCAGGGCGTTCAAAGCGGCTGTTCGTTTGCAGGAAATGATCATAGCGAGCCGTCACACAAAAAGGTTCAAGGTCTATTACCGCGACAGGTCCGGAAAATTATCAGCGGTTGAGCGCGAAGGGAAAGAGCTGATATTCGGAGACGGGGACGCTGAGCCTGAAAACATACTGTTAAGCGATCTGCTGGCGGAGAAAAAGCCGGAAACATCCAGAGCGGTCGATGAAGAATACGTCGCCGGTGTGACCGACGGGAAGATGGACACGGGGCAAACGGAAGATGCCGGGGAACAGAAGGCCGCTGAAAAGACAGGTGCCCGGGCGTTATATGAGGAGGCAAGCGGTGTCATATCTCAGATCGCGGGGCAATGGCGGAAGAACGTCCCCACTTATGTCATTGAACCGTCCATATCCGACGAAGACAGATCCCCGGTAATGAGCTATTTGAGATCGACCCACAGAAAAATGAGGAAAGACGGACATCGGCTGAGTGTGAGAAGCTATGATCTGACAAAAGACGACTGGGCCGCTGACCTTGAATGGAAGATCGACGGTTTACTGGATGATTTCGTCGATGACTCCCTTGCGGACAGAAGGACAAGGATGGTGATAAGGCTTGCTCTTAAAGGCATTGATGTCAGAGACAGCGATAAAATAAGGGACAGGATCGCCGGCCATATCAGGGAAAACATAGAGAAGAGACTCCGGGAAATGAAAAGGGAAAGCATGCTTCCGGATATCATGTCAGGCATCAAATTCGTCAACGCCGACATAGGGGGGATCCGGTACGTCAACACCACCATAGACCTGCTGACCGACATAACCGGCATTGAATGTCAAAGGTACGGCAAGGGCGAAGAAGGTTACAGTGACAGGTTGCCCGAGGACCTTGCGAGGGCGTATTTACGGCTGTTGAGGTTGTCAATCGATAATTTTGACGATTTCGGGGTTTCGGAAGACAGGATCATAGAGGCGGCTGAGACAGTACTGGAAAAGATATTCAAGGGCCTGGTGGTCCTGAAGATAAGAAAGATCGACTGGGAGTCGATCCGCCAGTGGAAGGACGCTAATGACGAGGTCCTGCGCGCGCTGTAAGGCTTTCATGATCAAGGTTTCAGCGCATCCGCCACGTTGGTGAGAAAAGATCCCCGCGCGGATAAAAAATTAAAGATACAAAAGCAAGAAACACCCCCTTGCATTTCCGTGAAAGCAAGGTATACTTGAAGTATCAACAAGAGATTTAGAAAGTTTTTAAAAACAAAAAAAAAGGAGAAAGTAATGAACACGGCAAGAACACGGAACCCAGGGTTTGCAATGGCGGTCATGG
>DAOVKF010000208.1 GCA_030631915.1 Candidatus Omnitrophota bacterium | reverse complement strand
TTGAAGGCCAAATTTCCCCCTTGTTTGAAGCGGCGCTGGAAATAACCCGGAAAAACATCTCGCATGCGGCGGGTCAGGCGAAAGAGGACATAAAAGGCCTGAGACAGCAGGTAAATAACCTTTTAAAAAAAGGTGACAGCCTGGAAAACCCCATAGTCCTGAAAGAACTGGCCCGTGAAACAAGGAAGTTAAAGGAAAAGATAGCGGAGAAGACACGGATATTCGAGGGAATGAACCGCAGGCAGCTCAGGCTCAGGGGATTCAGCGGTCTGCGGCGTGACAATGAATATGAGCTTAAAAACGAACACGGCCTTATTGAAGACGTGCTGGACAGACTGGGCGCAGGTGAGGCTGTGTGTTGTGACAGGCTGGACAGCCTGTGTATGGATTTTACGGGAGCCATTAAATGGAAAGATGTTGAATTTGAGGAAGGAAGGGACCACGCGATAGTGCCCCTTAAAGACGCTGACGGAAACGAAAAACAGGTCCGTGTTTCCAGGGAAGAGCGCGAGGAGAACAGCCGCCAGATCACGGATCACAGCAGGGATATTGAAAGAGAACTTTACCAGCTGGCGGGTCTGGTCGCCGGTAAAGTGAAAGCCTCAAGAAAGACGTGGCAGAGGCCGCGGAACCTTTTTAGATACGGGAAAATGAAGGAGGATGCGGAAGACATAAAGACGATACTGCGCGAATGGCACGGGTTCCTGAGCGATACAGGTGAAAGGGCCATGTCAGGGCCGGCGCTGGGTAAGTTCAAAAAAGATATGGAAAGGCTTGAGAATTCCATTGAAAGGTTTAACTTTACCACCGGGGACAGGATAGTGGCCGATTTTGTGGACAGCTCAAAGGGCCTGCTCGGCAAGGCGGATTCAATAGGTCTTGCCAAAAAGGTTTCGCAGTTTATCAGCTGGAGTTGCTTTAAGGTAAGGGGAGTTGTTGACCCCCTTGCCGAGCCGGATGTCGTTGAACAGGTTAAGGCGCAGGAGATCACAAGGGTCAAGAGCGCCGTGAATGACGAATTCGGCGGATTGCTCGATAGGTTTTTCAAGGACATGAAACTTGATGCAGGCAAATCAGGGCTCCTGAAAGACGCCGGGGATCTTGTGGAGAAGCTGTCGGAAGAGATCAAAGGGGCGAACAGCCTGGGCCGGACCACTAACCTGATGGCTGAATTGAAAGAAAACATTCTGGCCATAGCCTATGGGAAAAGCCGGGCCCTGATGAAAAACCTGATCAATGATAAAGAAGGCGCCGGAGCCGAGGTCAATGAAACGATGGTGGGGCGGATCATGACGGGTCTGGGCATAACCGGCACAGACCTGGAGCAGGGCCAGATACACGTGGGGGACAACATGGACAGGCTCACCGAATATATAACACAGGCCATGACCTCGGGCGTTATCAGCGCTGTCGAGCTGGGAAAGTATTTCGGCGAAAACGCGCCCGGCATGAGCGAACTGACGGCGGAGATTAACGCTGGAATGGTCCTCGGGGACAAGATAAGGGAACACATAAAAGAAATGGAAGAAAAAC
>DAOVKF010000032.1 GCA_030631915.1 Candidatus Omnitrophota bacterium | reverse complement strand
CTTTTTCTTCGCGACCTTCTTCTTTTTTTTCTGCTCATATTTGTATTTACTGTAATCCATTATACGGCACACAGGCGGATCGCAATTCGTCGCGACTTCAACCAGGTCCAGCCCTTTTTCCGCGGCTTTCTCCATCCCGACCCGGACGTCCACGACACCCAGCTGATTGCCTTCATCGTCGATCAGCCGTATCTTTAACGCCCTTATCGCGGTATTTACCCTGGTACGGTCCACTTCCCTGCTGCGCCATCTGTTAAAACGCGGTTTTATAAAACTGATCTTCCACCTCCCGGTCAAATTGATCTTTTCGCTTCGATCTCTTTACACAGACGTTCAACAAAAGCGTCCTTTTCCATGACAACGGTCTTGCCGTGCTTTCTGCTTCTGACCGAGACCGTGCCTTCCTCCATCTCTCTCGCCCCCACAACAGCCATATAAGGGACTTTTGAAAGCTCCGCGTCCCTTATTTTCTTTTGCATCTTCTCGGACCTCGTATCTACCTCCGCGCGCAGGCTTCTCCCGCGCAAAAATTCTCCGAGCTCCGACCCGTAACCCGCGTGCGCTTCACTGATCGGGATCACCATGACCTGGACCGGCGCGAGCCACAGGGGAAACGCCCCGCCGTAATGCTCGATAAGAGCGCCTATAAACCTCTCCAGGCTGCCCAGGATCACCCGGTGCAGGACAATGGGACGTTTTTCTTCACCGTCTGAATCAGTATACATCAGGTCAAACCTTTCTGGAAGGGCAAAATCACACTGGATAGTGGCGCACTGCCAGGCCCTTCCCAGAGCATCCTTGAGCTTGATGTCGATCTTGGGCCCGTAAAAGGCGCCGTCACCCTCGTTTATATCGTACGCCAGTCCTTTCGTCTCCAGGGCGTTCTTCAACGCGCGGGTAGCGGCTTCCCAGTCATCATCCGTGCCTATATGTTTTTCAGGCTTTGTGCTCAGCTCTACCTCGAAATCCGGAAAACCGAAAACGTCAAGGACTTCTTTCACGAAATCAATGACCCCGCCTATCTCCGCCTCGGCCTGCTTCCGCAGACAAAAAATATGCGCGTCGTCCTGGGTAAATCCCCTTACTCTTAAAAGCCCGTGAAGCACGCCTGATTTCTCATGTCTGTACACGCTCCCGAGCTCAAAATATCTTATCGGGAATTCCCTGTAACTTCTCTTTTGTGAAGCATACACGACTATGTGCGCCGGGCAGTTCATCGGTTTTACGGCAAACTCCTGTTTGTCGCTTTCAAAAACGTACATGTTTTCCCTGTAATAATCATAATGCCCTGACCGGACCCATATGTCGCTTTTAAGGATATGCGGGCTTGATATGAGCTGGTACCGTTTTTTAATATGTTCCGCCGTTATATAATCAGCGATGATCTGCCTGAGCATGGCGCCTTTTGGATGATATAACACCAGCCCGGCACCCACCATTTCATTAAAACTGAAAAGCTGCAATTCCCTGCCTAACTTTCTGTGGTCCCTTTTCTCCGCTTCTTCCCTCAGTCTTAAAAATTCCTCAAGTTCCCCCTTGTCCTCAAAGGCTGTCCCGTATATCCTCTGAAGCATTGGATTGCCTTCAGACCCCTTCCAGTACGCGCCGGCCACAGAGAGAAGCTTGAACGCCCTGATATGCCCCGTGCTTTCGACATGAGGGCCCCTGCAAAGGTCGATGAAATCCCCGTGCGTATAAAGCGATATCTCTTCATCCCCGAGGCCGTCAAGAAGCTCAAGCTTATACTTTTCGTTCTTTGCTCTGAATATCTTCCCGGCTTCCTCTCTGGTCGCGGTCTTTCTCTCAAACCGAAGATCCTGCCGTATTATCCGCGCCATCTCTTCTTCTATCCGGGAAAGATCTTCCGGAGTAAACGGCTTTTCAGGATCAAAATCATAGTAGAACCCGTCCTCGATCGCGGGGCCTATTCCGAGCCTGGTCCCCGGATACAGTCTTTTGACGGCGTCCGCCATCACATGAGCGGCACTATGCCTCAATCTGACCAGATTTCCGTCCTCTTTTTTTTTCATCTTAAACACAATGGTGGGCGATACTGGGATCGAACCAGTGACCTCCACGATGTCAACGTGGCGCTCTAACCGGCTGAGCTAACCGCCCGTTACCCTTCCTGTATTATATTACATGGTGGGCGAGGAGGGACTCGAACCCTCACAGCTTTTAGGCCGAGGGATTTTAAGTCCCTTGCGTCTGCCAATTCCGCCACTCGCCCCCCCTGTCACCTGTAAGCTGACCTGATGCCGCTATTCCTTGCCAGATCTGGAGGCGCGGACCGGATTCGCACCGGTGTACGCGATTTTGCAGACCGCTGCCTAGCTTCTCGGCCACCGCGCCGGAGTCAGGGATCAGGCCCCTTTTTTAAGACCCCTTTTTCTTATCATAATAAAAAGAAATTGTCAATTAACTTTCAGGGATCGACTTCCGCGCGGCCTTTACGCGACCTAACCCATTGTCATGAACAGCCTTTTTACCTCTTCGGGCGAAGATATACGGAAATCAGCCGCTGATTCCCGTATTTTTCCGGACACTGATACGCCTGTTCCCCTGGTCCGTATCATCCTGAAAGCGTTTTCATCCGTAACATCGTCGCCGATATATATCACGGAAACAGTTTCCCATGAAAGACCCAGGACATCCATTATCCATCTCACGGCCTTACCTTTATCCCAGTTCACCGCCGGCAGTATCTCAAAGACCTTTTTCCCCCGCATTAAACGGAGCTTTGCGTTATCCCGGACCGCCTCTGTGACCGCGTCTTCGACCTCGGGCACATACCTGTCTTCAACCAGGCGGTAGTGGACGGAAACGCTGAACCCCTTTTCTTCTATCAACGATCCGGGGACAGCGCCGAGACGCTCCGAAAGTTTTTGACCGGCCTTTGCGATAAGCGGCATCGCGGCCTCTGCTTCCGGGTGGACCATAGAGACACCGGGGCCCTTTATATCAAAACCGTGGTTGCCGGCATAGAAAATACCCCTGACTGCCACGAGGTCCTCCACTTCTTTTCTGTCCCTTCCGCTTACGATCGCCACGGCATGCTTTTCCGCGACACGCCTGAGCGCGTCCCTTGTCTCATCAGACATGACCGCGAGATCCGGACGGTCCCTGATCGGGGTCAGGGTCCCGTCATAATCGAGAAAAAAAACAGGCTTCCTCCCCCCGGACAGGACCTCTTTTGCGCCGCGAAAATAACAGGGATTGACCGTCACCTTCCTCTTTTCCGTCCCGCCCGCGAATGGGACGTCCGGGCCACCGCTTTCGGCGTCCCGGAGATCTAACAGGGGGCGCGGCTTCTTATGGAACCATTCCTCTATCCAGTCGAGGTCGATATATTCCAGATCAGGGACAGCCGCATCCGCGCCGTTTTGCAGGAGTTCGTCGTTATTATTTTCCCTTGCCACGCCGAGAACAAGGCCGAAAGCCCCGTTCCTGCCCGCCTGCACCCCGGATACCGCGTCCTCGACCACAACGGCTTTCGCCGGGCGCGCTCCGAGGTTTGAAGCCGCGGCCACGAATATATCCCCTTCGGGTTTTCCCTTAAGGCCGACCCTGGCAGACACCTCGCCATCGACCCTTGTCTCGAACAGGTCCTCAATACCGGCAGATTTGAGCACATATTTACAGTTTTTTGAGGATGAGGCAACGCCGACGCGGATATTTTTTTCCTTAAGCTCTTTTACGAACCCGATAGTGGAAGGATAAACCTCCACTCCCCTGTCCTCCAGTATCTCAATAAACTTCGCGTTCTTCCTGTTCCCTATACCGCAAACCGTTTCCCTGTCCGGCGTATCATCCGGCGCCCCGAAAGGTATATTTATCCCTCTTGACTCCAGGAAACTCCTGACCCCTTCGTATCTGGGCTTCCCGTCAACATACGGCAGATAATCCTTCTCGTGCGTGAACGCCCGGAACGGCTCACCGTGCAGTTCTTCCCTTGAACGCAAATACCCGTCAAAGGCCGCTTTCCATGCCGCCGCGTGGACAAGGGCGGTTTTTGTGATGACCCCGTCAAGATCAAATATCACCGCGTCAAAAGAAAACCGTTCCATCTGGCCCCTTTTAAATTTATAAATTTAACCGTCGCGCGAACGCGGCAGTGGCTGTCCCGGCCCGGTAGATCCGCGGCGCAGGGTAAACCCTGCCGCGCTCCGGGGACAATCGTAGACACAGTCCATGCAGAGGATACATTCGCCCGCGGCATAGCTCCCGTCATCCCTGATGGCCCCCATTCTGCAATTTTTCACGCACGCGTTACAACCCGCGCAACTCCCGGCAACGACGCGCCTCAAGAACGAGATCCTGGCCAGGATCGAATACAGCGCCCCGAGCGGGCATATCATGCGGCACCACCATCTCGGAACGAACAACGCTGCGCCGCATACGATCAGAAAAACAGAAAATAACGCCTCCGAACCGGGAGGGAAATATCCGCCGGTATCCGGGAACAAAGGTCCGGTCGGACCTGAAAAGCCGTAAAGCGCCCCGACATACGGCTGAAGATGCCGGACAAGCGCGACAATGGTTCCCGCGGCTTTTTCCACCATTACCATCGGATCCAGCCCCCAGGCCGTCCGGCCGCCTGAAACAGCGGATAAAAAGGCCAGCCCGAGCACATAGAACTTCACGTTCCTGATCTTCCGGTTTGTCCGTTCAGCAATGACCCTCTCCTTCTTTCGCAGGGCCCCGGCCCAGTCTGTCATGGTCCCGAGAGGACATATCCAGCCGCAAAAAAACCTTCCCAGTACCAGGGTCAACAGCAGCATTGCAAGCGGGATCCACAGCCCTGAAAAGATCACACGTTCGCTTATCCAGATGGAGAACATGATGAACGGGTCTATCCTGAAAAAAACACCGGGATGCGATAGTCCGGGTAAAAGACGCCCCAGAGGCAGGATCGCGCTCAAAAAAAGCAGAAAAAATATTCCCTGGGACGCCCTTCTTGCAACAACAAGTTTTCTCATACTAAAACCCTCATCCGTCTAATCCGTGTTCTTAAAAGCGGACGCGAACACCCAGGTCTCACAAAACGAGGGCATAAAGATCTTACGGAACACGATGTCCTTAAAATACTTGGGGAGAATTCGCCTGAGAAGTTTCATTGTCTCGGTATCGAACTTGGAACAGCACTGCATTGTCACAATACCCCCGGTGACCAGACACGCGCTGATCTTCCTGAAAATGCTGTTAAGAAATGCCGTTCGTTCTTCCTTTGTGAGCGCTTCAGGGTGCATCGTAAGGTCGTATATGACGGCATCGAACCTGTGTCCCTGCTCCAGGAACTTATTGGCATCATCAATAACTATTTCAGCGCGCGGATCATCGAACGCGTCCCGGCAGATCTTGCTAAGATATTTTTTCGCGGTTTTGACGACCTCTTCATCGATATCGACCAGATACACCTTTTTTACCCCGTGCTTTAAGACCTCCCACAGCACTCCGCCGTCCCCGCCGCCGAGGATCGCCACGTTATTCAGGCGCTTCCGCCCGCAGACAGCCGGAAGGACCATGCTCTCGCCATAAAGGGGAGCGTCGAACTCCGCTACCTGAACATCCTTGTCCAGGAACAATATCCGCCCGAAATCATCGTTCTCTATGACGTCTATCTGCTGATACTTTGATTTTTTGCTCAGAAGCCTTTTTTTAATATGGTATTTTATCTCAAACCCGTAATGTGAAGCGGACGCTATCCATTCTTTTTCCACGACCTCGACCGGATTCCCCCTGAGCACCTTGAGCGCCCTCGTCACCTTGGGTTGAAACCGGCGCTTAAGGAGAGCCAGCAGTTTTACGGATTTTTCGAAATCCGCTGAACACGTGAATATGTCTATTGAAACGTGCCTCGCTTCAGGATATGTATGAACGGCTATATGGGATTCGCTTACAATAGCCGTAACAGTCACGCCCACTGGATCGAACTTATGGCTGCTTATGCTTTCAACGCTTATTCCGCACTCGGTGACACCGTCTTTAACGGCTTTCTCAACCGCTTTTCTATCGTTCAGGAGCTTTCTTGAACAGTTTATTAACTCCGCGATCACCTGTGTCCCCAGGGGTTTCATTAAAACTCCTCTCCTTCCGCAAAACCCGGATCATCCGTATCATTCCAAAATAAAGGCCAGGCCCCCTATCCCGTATCAACCTTTTCAACCATGTTCCGGAATATGAAGATCTGACCCTGTGTTCAATCCCCGCCATGCTTAATATCTGTTACGGGAATCGCTTCTCTCTTTGTTTTGGGGCGGCCTGGCCACGTCAATTTTCAGGGTGCGGCCCTGGAAATCAGTGCCGTTCAGCGCTTCTTTCGCTTTCTCAGCTTCCGCCGCCTCGGACATCTCAACAAATCCAAACCCTCTGCCTTCAATTATGTTGACCTCCTTGACCGAACCATAACCCGAAAACAACTCTTCCATTTCTCCCGCGGTCGCGGAATACTTCAGATTGCCAACATACAGTTTGCTGCCTTCCATTCTCTACTCTCCTCTTTTTTTCCGATCTCTTCTCTCTGTCCGATAACATTTCCTTCGAAGGCAGACGCAGGACTTGCGGTCTTACCCTCCAAGTAGCAATATCATCAAACACAAGAGAAACACGCCCCGAACTCCACGTGTCCCGGGACGAAACCGCCCATATTGTATCATATTTCAACCCTTATGCAAGACTATTCGTCCCGCGCGGGGGCCCATGACCGGACTCTCGCTGTTACCGGTTTATTTCAGGGTCATGAGCTTTACTGTCAGGGTATTCTTTAAATAGCTCAGATCGAACGGTTTTATGATATAATCCACGGCCCCTAAATTCAACGCTTCCTGCGCTATTTGCTCGTCTCTGACAGCAGTGGCCAGAATAACACCGACGTCCCTGTCAATTTCCCTGATCTTCCTCATCACCTCCATGCCGTCCATCTCCGGCATCCTGACGTCCAGAAGGACCACTTTCGGTCTTTCTGTCCTGACTTTTTCGATCCCATCCAGAGCCGAGGTAGCGATGCTCACCTCAAATCCCTGTTTTTCCAGAAAATCCTTTAAAAGCCTGCATATCTCTATCTCGTCATCGATAACTAAAACGCGCGCTCCCATGTTTCTCCCCCTGAATAAGCAAGTTAATACATATAGTATAGCATATATTTTACAAAGGGGGCAGGGTCGGCCTGGAAATTCTCAGCCTTAATTGACATCTCAGGCACCGTTCCGCCTCTTCCTTCGCCGCTTTTTCATCAAGAACACCTTCCACCTGAGAAAAATTATCCAGTCTCCTGTCTACCGGAAGACCGGGTATCTCAACCCTGCTCCTGTAAGCAAAGCCTTCATCCCTTCCCAGACAGGGATCTTCTTCCTCTTCCGGAATAAACGCCCGGTCGATCAGGCCGCTGCCTCCCAGACGCCTGTCTATGGAACAAGCGGCTTTTCTGCCGGCCTGGATCGCTTCGATCACGGAACCGGGGCCGGTCACCACATCTCCGCCCGCAAAGACCCCGTCTCTTGAACAGGAAAGGGTCTCCGCGTCCGCGGCAATACACCCCTTTTTATCCAGCGAAAGGCCAAATCCCTCCGGCACCGCCGGCTTTTGCCCTATTGCTGTTATCAATCTGTCCGTTTCCATCGTAAATTCGCTGCCATCAACAGGCACAGGCCGCCTCCTGCCGTCAGCGTCAGGTTCTCCCAGCTCCATGCGCACGCATCTTACTTTCAGCTTACCGCGTTCAGGCAGCACTGCGCAGGGGGCCACAAGAAAGCTGATATTCACTCCCTCTTTCAACGCCTCTTCCACTTCTTCCCGGGCCGCGGGCATTTCATCCCTGGTCCGTCTGTACAGTATGGTCACTTTTTCCGACCCGGCCCTGAGCGCGCTCCTTGCCGCGTCCACAGCCACATTTCCTCCCCCGACAACCGCCACTTCACCGGCGATTGCCGCCTCTCGACCGGAATTCACGTCCCTTAACAGGGATATCCCGTCCAAAACCCGCGGGTCATTCTCTCCGGGAATCCCCATGTTTACGCCATCAGCCGCACCTGAAGCCACAAAGACCGCGTCAAAACCCTCATCAAACAGTTCATCAAGCGACCCTATCTCCGAACCCGTCTTTATTTTCACACCCGCGTTCTCTATTTCCCGGATCTCGCGGTCCAGGACGTCTCTCGGCAGCCGGTATCCGGGAATGCATGTCCTCATCATCCCGCCCGCCTCGGACATGGCCTCAAAAACAAGCACAGAATGCCCTGCCTTTCTCAGAAACCACGCGGCTGTCAATCCGGCAGGCCCGGACCCCACAACAGCGACCCTCTTACCCGTGTCCGCCGCAGACTCCGGGGCGGACTTCCACCTGCCTGAATCTTGTTCAGCCACAAACCTTTTTAACGCCTTTATGGCTATAGGCTCGTTCACCTCACCCCTTCGGCAGGCTTCCTCACACGGATGATCGCATACACAACCCAGGACACGCGGAAACGGGACTTTTTCTCTTATGACCTCCAGCGCGTCCTGAAACCTGCCTTCCGCGGTCAACCTTACGTACCGCGCGACATCTATCCCCGCGGGACACGTGTTCACGCACGGTAAAAGCGTTTTTTCGCGGTCCTTTTCGTCAAATCTCTCTTTATCGGCCAACGCCCCTGAAGGGCATACTTCCACACACGCTTCACAGAACCTGCACCCCGCGTCGCTCAGTGATGAATCATGATCAGTGCCCACGACAGTATCCACGCCGCGGTTCACAAGTCCTATGGCTCCGGCGCCTCTTATCTCCTGGCACATCCTGACACAGCGTTCGCACAGGATGCACCGGGCCGGATCCCTGATGAACAACGGTTCGTCCGTGATCGCGGGAAGATCCCTTGGCACGGGAACAAAACCGGAGAGCGCCTGTTCCGCGCCGATCCATTCAGCCACTTTCCTTAACTGAGATGACTCCTCCAGGTCCGCCGGATGCTCACTCAGGATCAGCCACATCACCTTTCTCCGAAGCTCCAGTATTTCCGGAGTATCGGTGCGCACGACCATACCTTCTTTGGCCACAGTGGTGCAGGACGCGGGAAACCCTTTCATCCCCTCGATCTCCACAATGCATAACCTGCACGCGCCCGCAGGCGGAAGGTCCGGATGATAACACAGGCCGGGTATGTAAATACCGGACCGGAGCGCTGCCTCAAGCACTGTTTCGCCGGGTTTTGCCTCCACTTTCATGCCGTCAATACTCAATCTTGTCATTTTATCGCCCTGAATCCGCACGCGTTAATGCAGGCCCTGCATTTCACGCATTTCTCTTTGTCGATCACCGCATACTCGCCCTTCTTCCAGGTAATAGCGCCGGCAGGACAGGCGGCGAAGCACTTTCCGCATTTAACGCAGTTTTCTTCGATAACCTCGAATTCCAGAAGCTCCGGACAAACGAGTGAAGGGCAGACCCTGTCTTTTACATGCGCCTGATATTCCTCCGGAAAATATTTTATGGTCGTCAATACCGGGTTAGGGGCCGTGTTCCCGAGCCCGCAAAGCGCGGTGCTTTTTACAACAGCTCCCATGTCCCGTAAAAACGTGATATGCTCTTCCCTGCCCCGGCCTTCGGTGATCCGCTCCAGGACTTCCAGCATCCTCTTCAAGCCCACCCTGCAGGGCACGCATTTGCCGCACGATTCCGTTACGGTAAAATCAAGGAAAAATTTCGCCATATCGGCCATGCATGTCCGCTCATCCATTACGATCATGCCGCCGGACCCCATGATCGCGCCTGTCCGCGTAATGGATTCATAGTCAATGGGCGTATCCAGAAGGCTTTCCGGGAGGCATCCCCCTGAAGGGCCGCCGATCTGAACGCCTTTGAACGACGCGTCCGGGTCCGCCATCCCGCCTCCGGGGCCGTATATAAGCCCGCGGATCGTGGTTCCCATCGGCACTTCTACCAGGCCGGTGTTTTTCACTTTTCCCGCCAGCGCGAAAACCTTTGTCCCCCTGCTCCCTTCCGTGCCTGTGGAAGAAAACCACTCCGCCCCTTTTGTTATGATATGACTGATATTGGCAAGGGTTTCCACGTTATTAATGAGCGTGGGCTTACCCCATAACCCTTCCTGCGCCGGAAAAGGCGGCCTGGCCCGCGGCATGCCCCTGTGCCCTTCGATCGACGCGATAAGAGCGGTCTCCTCACCGCACACGAACGCGCCGGCACCCTCTTTTACGCTGACGTCAAACGAAAACCCGCTGCCCGGGACAGGCCTGCCCAAAAATCCCTTTGCCCTGGCCTGTGATATCGCCCCCTTCAACCTCTTTATTGCCAGGGGGTATTCCGCGCGGCAATAAACATAGCCTTCATCCGCACCGGCCGCGTAACCCGCGACGATCATGCCTTCTATCACGGAATGCGGGTCGCCTTCCAGAATACTGCGGTCCATGAACGCGCCCGGATCCCCTTCATCCGCGTTGCATACCACGTACTTTGGCTCACCTCCGGCGTTCCTGCAGAACTCCCATTTCGACGCCGTGGGAAATCCGGCCCCGCCCCTGCCCCTGAGACCCGATTTCCTGACTTCCTCTATCACCCTGTCCGGGCCCATATCAAAAGCCCTTTTCAGCGCGCCGTACCCGCCGCGCTCCATGTAATCGTCGATATTCTCAGGGTCGATCTCCCCGCAATTCGCGAGCACGATCCGTGTCTGGCCGGAGAAAAACCGCTCATAATCCTCTCCTGCCCGCAATTTCTCCACCGGCTCTCCCCCCAGAAGATGGCTCTCCACTATCAGAGGCACGTTCTCCGGTTTGATGTATTCATACGTGACCCTGCCACGCGCCGGACTAATAACGTCCACCAGGACATCCCTGAACAGGCCCCTGTCGCCGGTCTTCACGATCTCGCATCTGTCTGTCAACCCGTGGCGCTCCAGTTCATCGCGTAGAACGCGCTCCACCTTTTCAGCGCCGGCTGAGAGACCGCTTGTTCCCATGCATATGAGTATCTTTATCTTCACTTATCCGGCCTTCCCTGACCGCAATTTATCCACAAGCTCTTCCACTTTCCGGATCGTGCAATTTCCGTAAAAATCGCTGCCTATCACGACAACCGGAGCCATGCCGCAGCACCCCAGACAGGCTACCCTTTCCAGGGAGAACACGCCGTCTTCCGTAGTCTCACCCTCGCCTATTCCCAGTTTATCCGACAGATAATCCAGTATCTCCTTACCGCCCATGACATGGCAGGCGGTCCCCTGACATACCCTGATCACATGCCGGCCGCGCGGAGCAAGATAAAACTGGGAATAAAACGTCAATATTCCGTATATTTCCACGGGATAAACAGACAGCTCCCTGGATATCAATTCCACGGATCCCCTGGGAACGTATCCGTATACCGATTGAATATCCTGGAGAAGCGGGATGAGCGCGCCTTTTCGGTCCCGGTATTTCCGGATCATTTTTTTTATATCAGAAACGACAGGTTCCATTGATCTCGTCCGTGACTGCGTGAGGGATCATGTGCCAAGCTTTTTATTGACCAGCTCCAGAATCCGGTAAAGGTCCGCGGGTTTGAAGAGAACATCCTCTTCGCTGTATCCCATCTCATTCAACTCATCGACGTATTTTGACGTGTCCACTGACCCGGTCATAATGATGACCGGAATCGTTCTGCCCATATCCCTCAGCTTTCTTAAAACCTCCATACCTCTCATCTCGGGCATTTTCATGTCCATTATCATCAGGTCCATATCCGTCCGGGTCCTGATAATTCCCAGTGCATCGCTCCCCCTGGAAGTCGCTGTCACTTCAAAACCTTCGCCGCTCAGAAACCTGTCAATAACGTCGATTATCTCCGGTTCGTCCTCCAGGACCAGGATCCTCTTCATTGCCCGCCCTCCTTTTTATAGACAGGTAAAAGTATAGTGGCTGTCGTGCCTTTGCCCGGCGCGCTTGCCAGTTTCAGGTCGCCGTCATTCTCTTTAACAATGGTCTGGCATATGGGAATACCCAGGCCCGTGCCTTTATCTTTTGTGGTAAAAAAGGGCTCGAATATCCTTTCCAGGATCTCTTTGGACATGCCTTCCCCTGTATCCTTTATATTCACTTTTACCAAACCCTTCCCATGGGAAGTGGACACATCAATAACCCCTCCTCCGGGCATGGCCTCAAACGCGTTGGTCAATAAAGTCAGCAGCACTTCCTGGATCCCCTTCTCGTCTATAAACACCGGGAGCAGGCCCTGGGCAAACTTCCTGTCTATGATGACACCCTGGACCGCGTACTCATGTTCCACAAGGGAAACTGCGATATCAACGCTCATGTTGATATTCGATCTCCGGCGCTCGGCTTTCCCCGGCCTGGAATACTTGAGAACCCTGAGGATGATGTCTTTTGCCCTTTGTGCCTGATCAAATATAGTGCCGAGATACTTCTTCAGAGCCTCATTTCCCGCGTTCTCCATCAAAGCGAGCTGCGTATTGCCCGAGATTATCATAAGCGGATTATTCACCTCATGGGCGATATCAGCTATCAGCTGCCCCAGCTGCGTCAGCCTCTGGGACTGCTCCATTTTTTTGCGCTCGGTGATGTCGCGGAGAATACCGATCAGGCCGACCGGCCGGCCTGTCGCGTCCCTGAGCAGCGTATTATGCATCCAGGTCGGGAAAAGCGTGCCGTCCCTGCGGACGTGCCATATCTCTCCGTTGAATTCGCCGGTCTTTTTGATCTGCCGGTTCGCGGCCTCCACAAAAGGCATCTGATCGGGTGAGTGAAAAACGGAAAGATTTTTCCCGCGTAATTCTTCGGGCGTATAACCATGCATACTCGCAAAAGCTTTATTAACGAACATCAACCCTCCATCCAGACCGGCTAGAGCCATGCCTTCAGTGCTCTGTTCCACCACGCTTGAAAGAAGGCGCAGCCTCTTTTCCGCTTTTTCGCGCCTGGTAATGTCCATATCCACGCCTCTGTATCCTGAAAGATGTCCCTTTTCATCAAGCACGGGAGTGCCACTCGTCAAAAGCCATACTGTTTCGCCGTTTTTGTGCACGTTCCGGTTTTTGAATCCATGGAAAGATTCTTTTTTAGCAAAGATCTCAAAAGCCTTTTTCTTCAGCTCTTCCCGGTCTTCGGGGTGGAACAGGTCATAAAAATGTTTCTTTCCGACTATCTCTTCCAGTGTATAACCAAAAATCTCTTCGGCTATCGGACTCGCATAAGTGTATAAACCATCGGCATCCGTTTCCCATAT
>DAOVKF010000217.1 GCA_030631915.1 Candidatus Omnitrophota bacterium | reverse complement strand
TGGCAAGCATCTTTTTGCGATACCATGACAGATCCGTGTTATCTTCCACCATTCTCAAGCTGTCAAGCCATACTTCCGTGGAATACCCTCCGGAGGCAACGATCTCCCGGCATCTCATGTCGATATGTTCAAGTTTCGCGCCCAGATCGTCTATTACGTCTATGAGCAGATAGACCATTTCGGCATTTGCGGTCTGATCGCTCTCCAGATACGCCTCGTCAGCCGCCCTGTTAAGTTCCGTGACCCTGGAAACAAAGGATCGGCCTTCCGAAGCTATCGCGTCTTTTCCCTCCAGTGACGCGTAAATGTTTTTCATCACGGGTTCGGCCGAATCAACCAGTATCTCTTCGACAACGGAAAGATTAGCGGAGATCCCGGCGGCGCCGCCGAGTTCCAGGACCGCCTGCCGCAGGATATCCTTGCCCCGCCTGATATCCCCCATAAGGCCCCGGGCCATGCTGAGGGCAAGAGCGCGTTTTTCCGTATCCTGGATATCCGACATCTCAACGACCGTTCTTATCTCGTTCATGAACTCCGCTTTTCGCGCGATGTCATCCCTGATGGAAACGCCCATTGACTGTTTCGCGTCTTCAATAGCTATGTAACGTTCCTTATCATTTATGACGGAAATGACCTCTGAACTTATTTTTGCCGTCTTTTCCATTTCCCGGAGCACTATCCTGTTATTCTGCCATTTCATCCTGACGAGCCTTATTTTTCTGTCGAATTCCATAAGTTCACCGTATGCCTTTTTCAGGGTCATAAGAGCTGTCCGGGTCTCGTTTAAAGAGACAGGAGTTTCCAGTATTCCGCACGCCTCGAGTATGATATCCCTTAAAAGCGCTGTCTTTTCGCTTATGACCGCGACGGCAGACTCATCCTTTACCGCGTCCTGTGACAGCGGCATTATGTCCGCGATATCGGCAATAACCTGCTGCGCGTAAGAATCCACTTCCGCCCTGTTCTCAAGAGTGTAATAAACACGCGTATTGTCCGAACTT
>DAOVKF010000080.1 GCA_030631915.1 Candidatus Omnitrophota bacterium | reverse complement strand
TCTCATTATCTCCATCCGCGTCGCCATACCAGGCTATCTCGCCGTTATATAGTGACGGGCACTGATCAGTAGCCGTATTATGCGTTATCTGCGTGGTTGTGGCCCCGTCCCAGTAATAGATATCAAAATCACTACCATCGACGCCCTGCCAAGCTATCCCGCCGTTATAAAGAGACGGGTAGGAGTCAGAAGCCGTATTATCCGTCATCTGCCGCGTGCACCAGCAGTCGGCATGCGCCTCTGGGACTGGCGCTATGATCACCACCCATGCCAGTATCAGGACAACCATTACTGCCATGACCATCATGGCAAACCCCTTGTTCTTTGTTCTTTCCGTGTTCATCAGTTTCTCCTTTTTTTTGTGTCTTTTCTTAAAAACTTTGCAAAACTCTTGACCGATAACTAAAGTATACACTACTCCGCCAAAAATGCAAGGGGGTCTTTCTTGCTTTTTCATGCCTAACAAATGTATACTATTACCCACTAGCGCGAACTGGATTTGTGGAGTATTGTTATCTTATATGGAATTTATATAGCGTTGAGGTTAAGCGGCCACCAGAGCCCGCTTAAGAGCGGCATATTTCCTGATAAGGTCCTGTTTGTTATATCTTATCGCATCGGGCAGAAGCGTGAAAACAATAGGCCCGTTTGCCGATAAGAACGCGGATACATTGAGGTCCTTCAGGATGTCCTTGATCTTATCCAGAGTATCCGGATCAAGGTACTGGCTCAGGGAAATAGTCACTATCTCAGCCATGGGATAGTAGGTGTCCCAGGTGTATTCTTTCTCATCGATATATGTTACGTGCGTTTTTGCCTCTATCTGCTTGAGCTGTTCTCTTTCAGAACTTCGGGCGAACACAAAAATTTCTGTATTTTTATCCAGGTGCTTACTTAGTTCTTTAGAGAATTTTCCGGTGGAAGTATTTATTATAACGAGATTCTCTAAGAAGCGTTTATATTTAGAGTCTTTCCTGAGTTTTCCTATCTCGTCAAAGACGTTGAGGATCATGGATGAGTTGGCGTTTCCCATCCTGTTGTCAAAAGCGAGGACGACTTTTCTGGTCGTAAGCATGGAAAGGAGTTTATCCCTGAAGCTGTAAGCCGTTCCTTCTGTTGCTGCCATATCATACGTGAAGAGGCTGTCCGCTGCCATGACGTCCGGTTTCTCGTCCGCCGGCCTGGCCGTGCCGGCATGGACTTCGGTCCTGTAGCCGGTGATAATGAGTACTGTTTCTCTTTCGCCGCTGCTGATGGAAACCCTGTCAAAGCCTGCCCTTGTAAAAATTTTCCCAAGGATCGTATTTTCCAGAACTTCGCGATGATCTGAATTTATATTTTCGCCGTCATCCAAAGCGCGGTTTATAGCGCGCCTGTAGCACTTGGCGCGTATCTCGTGCTCAGTATATCTGCCTTTAGCGGCTGCTCCGAAGTTTTTAACTTCACTTTCAAATAATTCTGTATATCTATCCGGCAATGCGTCCAATATCATCTTAAGCGTTTCTTCGTTATCAATTACACCTTCTACTGACGTAATAAAAGGAGATAAGGCCCGAACGTGATCAAGCAGAAACGTCCCCATACCCTTCCTTCGATGGTCGGGCTCCACCTCGATATTCGCGATCACTACGCCGTTGCCATGGAATGCGTAGATAATCCTGGCTATTGGCGTTTTCGTTTCTTTTTCAAATGCTGTGATCCTGTAAATCTCATATCCTGCTTTTTCCTGGCCCCAAATAATTTCCGGGGGAAATAATATATATTCTGTTCCATCGAGGAGAGCTCCTGTTTCCGCGCCCCGCGCCATGGCAGTGCCGCCCAAGAGAGGAGCCTTATTCGCGCGGCGTAATTTTTCTTCAGAAGAACGGCGGGAAGATGTTCTCATTTCAATGATCGATTTATCCGGCGCTATTACCGCTTCATACTTACGATATGTATTACTTCCTTTGAATGAACAGGGTATGATCCAGTTATCTCCCTCTTTGCGCTTGCCTGCGCTTTTGTTTTGCCGGCGGAAATCAAATACATAACCTGTTTCATCGTCGTCAATAAGGGTGAGATATGGGCTGAATCCTTCCATGAGCTCGTCCTTGAGCTCTTCTTCTCCGTTGATCTGTGAAAGTATACCCCTCAGCTTTGACTCGGTTTTAGCCCTGTATTGTATCGCGGGGGTTACCAGAGGAGCGCATGGAGTCTGGACCTGGAGCCCGGCGGACACCTCAGTGAAGATGGCGTTAAAAAGAAACACTACAACTATAGTGATAGCCATAGCCTTCTTTTGAAATAGTTTCAGATTATTGGTTGATATAGACATAACTCCCAACATAATAACACATATAGTTGTTAATATTATAAAATGGAAGTGTCGTTAAGTCAATAAATTGTTATACCTTTTTTCTTCTTAACCCGGGGGACATGCCTGAAGGGGATCTGAAAACGTTCCTTAATATTATGCGGCCTGCAGGGCGAGCTGGATATTATCGTGGAGATCCCGCAGCCTGTCAAAATACATCCTTGTTATTGGCGGCAATGCCAGCGATATGGCCAGATTCAACCTCACTGTGGACGAAACATGTATCATATTATCAAGGGTCTCCCCGGTAAATATTACGTCTTCCCGGAAGACGCCGTACAGGTTCTGGAGCCTTTCAACAAGCTTGCTTTTTAACAGCGGCAACTCTTTCTCTTGTCCGCTCTTTTCATGGTCCCTCCTCCTGGCCACGACCAGGCAAGCCTTTGCAAGCCCTATGGTAAACGCGGCCTCGAAATTCCTGAGAAGAACCTCTCCTTCCCTATCCGCGACGCGCCCGTCCATAGCGACAGGATACTGATTTGGCGCAAGTTCCATATCCATCTCCCTTATCCGTTCCAGACAGGCTTTTGATATTATCGGTATCTCCACGGCGTTATCCCGCCTGCCCGCGTTGATACGCTGTCCGACAACGTCCTCCACGTCTTCTGCCTGCCCGAACAATAACGCCTTCTCCTTTATTATGTCTTTTAACATGGCCAGAACATCCGCGGCTTTAGCGGCATTCGCGATATTTTCCCTGAGCGACTCCGGCACATCGCCTTCACCCGCCATATCCGGGACCTCGAATATAAAGTTCACGTTCCTCATCCGGATACATGACAAGATAAGATACGCCCATGTTTCCACATTCTCCCTCATGTCCCGCGCGGGTATCAGGGACAGGTCTATGACAATATCTATAGGCGCTTTCTTCCCTTTCACCGGTGTCCCGTCTTCTATCTCTTCCAGATACGCCTTCACCCTGGTGAACACACCCCGGCTCCTGATCCCGGTATTCCTGATCGTTTTCTCTATTTTTCTTGTCTTATCTTCGTCTTTTCCCGTTATCCATTCCTTTATCATTAGATCAGCGGCGGCCTTGGCGATCCTTGCGGCCGGCCTTTCGGGCAGGTTGTCGATCATGTCCGCGTAAGCTCTCACGCCGTCTATTAACGGCCGTGCTTTCTGCTCTTCCAGTCTTGCTCTGACCCCCTCAGTCATACCCGCGGAATACTGCAGGACAGTCTCCGCATCCACGGCCTCTTTTGTGTCTGTCATGATCGGGTACACATTATCCCCTGGAGGCAGCCAGTGCAAAATCGGGCTTTTTGTTATCACGGCCGTTGGAACACCGTAAACAGCGCCGCTAACATGGCTTAACCCGGAATCCAGTGTGACAAGCCCGCTGCTTATCCCCAGAATATGCTTAAGAAAGGGATAAACGTCCATCATCCTGGGCAAAATAATGTTATCTCCAGCGTTTCCCATCTGTCTTATCACTTCTTCGACCACATCGTTTACAAACAAATAGTTACTATCTTCATCCATCCCAGGACCATGGGGAAACACGAAATAGGCATTTTCCGTGTTTTTTATCAGCTCTGTTACCAGTCTGGTCCATATTTCCTTCCTTTTGGAATATGTTCCGCCGAGTAAACACAGTTGAGTTACAGCATTCATATTAACGACAATGATCTTCTTTGCCGGGTCAAAACTGCCGGGCAGCCGCGGCCATCGGTGGGAAAATGAGCTGTAATACCATCCTTTTAATAACGCCAGCGCGCCTGCAGACTCTTCCGCGCTCAGGTTGATGGTGGCCAGATTATCCTCATTGACGTCTAACCCGGCCTTGTTATACATCTCCATAGTGAACTTCCAGGCCCCTGACCGGCCCATTACACCATCGGTCGTCACGTTCCTCATGGCATCCGCTAAACCCGCGATCTGATATCGATCCCCCTTCCTGTCCTGATATATGCACGTAAGTTCCTCCGGGTCTTCCCATAATATCGGTTTCATGGCTGAGTTCAATGACGCGGGTGACTCCATAATGATCATATGGGGTGGGCGGGACCCCGGAAAATCCTTCGCGGATACGTGATGAATATATCTGTACCCTGGGGACAGCTGAAAAACCATATCTATCTTCTTGTCGACTAAAAAACCTTTCCATTTTCTTGACTCGCGCACCTGTCCGCCGGCTGTTTGCTCCACGGTATAATTTCTCCATTCCGTAAAATCATAGCCCCATTTTCTGATATCCTCCCGTGTTTGCGGGACCGGCTTGACCTTGCCCCCAAACTGCCCGGCGAAAAACATATCAGGGAAATGCGTCGCTACATAGATCGTGGCATCGGGAAATTTCTTGTGCAACCCCGTGACCAGCGGCCATAGATCGATCACACTTTCGCCCAGTTTTGGTTTAAGTTTTTTCAGATTATCAATGACCAGTATCTTCTTGATCTCATGTTCCGGGATACTTGAAAGCGGACGTTCTACCTTGTTTCCGGAGTCGGTGGCAGAAGGGCTCTCATGCCTTCCGATCATGGCCATGGTGTATATGTAATTGGCCCTGAGAAGCTCTGTTAAAGGGTTCGGGCCGTTTACAGGTCCAAGGTCCTCGTTTTTCCCGTCATACCTCCAGCCTTTTGAATACTCCCTGTGTAACTCTTCTAACGTCGACGCCAGCGCCCGGTCCTTTTCGCCTTTTATCAGGGCCGCGAAATCAGGCCTGAAAGTCAGGACAACCGGCTGGATCGGCCTTTGAGCGGACGGACGGACGAAATATTTTTCTATCACCGGCTCTGTCCGTCTCCCTTTAAGCCCTTGTCTTGCGCTCAGCACATCCTCTATGACATCTCTGTGAATATACCCCCAGCCGTCTCCAGGGACTATGCGCAGACCTTTTAATCCGAATATTTCCTCTGGAATATCCTTATCCGTGTACTCCTTATACGCTCCCCCCATGAAAAATACCATCTGCGTGGCGAACCTCCCCCAGTCAACAAGCGCCCCTATGTCCTCTTCCGCCTCCCTCGTAAACGCCCAGTAAGCCTCAGAGTATACGTCCTTCAACCTTTTCGCGAGGCTCCGGATCTCCTGTTTGTCCTTCCAGTCCAGCCTGTCCGAGCTTTTCAGGCGTTTGCCCTCGTTCAGCGCCCATGCCAGGAGATAATTCCCCATGTAATGAGCAAGCAGGAATTTGCTTCTCTCTTCCTCTGAAAGGTCCTGGAGTCCGGTTCCCAGATAGTCAGAATGATGATGCCTCAGGCTCAAGAGATCTTTGAGATGAACGATCTCCGCGAAGTCCGCAAGGCCTGAAACACGCATGTTCGGGTAAAGCGCCACTGTTTCCCACCCGTGGATCCGGCCGGCTCCGTGCCTTGGCAGATCAGGTCTTAATATATCCGCCATCCAGAGGTATATCCCTCTATCAGGTCTTGGACCGTCGATGTTATGGAACAGCTCTATGATATCCGGATGTATCAGCCCATATCCTGCCAGCGCGAACAGGTCGTGTATATTTCTTAAATATGCCTCGCGTGCCTTACCGTCGTCCTCCGCCTCGTGCAGATACGTGAAATAATCCGGGTTAGCCGTCTTATAAGCCATAACCGTGTAACAGCCGTTCGTATCGTCTATTTCCGTTACCTCACCGCCTTTCGCTGTTTTTGATGCAGACTTTTTTATCCTGCTTTCCATTTCTTCGGGGATAAGTCCTGCGGAGACACGTATCGCCCTTTTCTTATCAACAAGCACGGCGCAGGGGTAATCTCCCTTTAACAGTCCGGGATCGCTTTCTTTTAGTTTGTTGAGATAATCAAAAAATTCACTCTCATAGACAAGCCTGCCCGGATCTTCCGTCTCATATTCCTCCTTCCCTGCTGGTGTAATGCACCTCGTCTTCTTGAGAAATTTGAAAGCGAAATATTCTTCCCCTTTCCGGTAGACAACGGTCCTGCCGAGCACCGCGTGAAACACGGCGCCTTTAAGCAGGCCGGTGAAGACATCGTGCCCGGCAACCGGCATATCAGAGACCTCCGCCGGCCTGAACCCGGGCAATGGGACAGGCAACTCACGCAGTTCCGGCAACGGAAGTTCCCGCAGGCATGATCCAGCGACAGCGGCAGTTGTATCAACAATATCGCCCCCGTCCGTCATGGCGATGGAGACCGGTCTTAAAGCAGCAGCCATTCCTTCCATTATCTTTCGTCTTGATACAAACAAATGCGCCAGTAACCGGCCCAGTTTGCGGGCGAAAAACCGGAACCCCTGTATATCTGCCGCCTGCATGATCCCGGCAGACCGTAGTTGCAGGCTTTGCTCCAGGTTTCTGATCGCCTCCGCGGGCGCGACGCCGTCTTTTATCATCCCGGCCAACTCCCGGTAGAAAAAATCCCCGTCCACTCTGGACAGATCGAGCAGGCTCGGGATCAAATATCTTTCTATGCGCGCTATTGCTTCGTCATTGTGCCTCAACAGGTACAGAAGCCGTAAATAATAATGATGAAATCCAGCGGGCAGTTCGCTATTGTGTATGCGCCTGAATATCCCTTCAATTTCTTCCAGAGTCATTCCTCCGGAATATTCCCCGGCAGCGGTTCTTGCCTTGAAAAGGGCTTTTACCGCTGTCAGGCTCCCTTCCCTGACAGCATCCTGCGGCTCTTCCAGCCCGGCCATAAGAGACTCCAAAAACGTTCTGCTCCGCAGTTCGTCCGGATCGATCAATCCGGCCTCTATAAAAGCTTTTATCGCGCCTGTCTCAAGCGCATGTTTATACCGCTCGTCTGCTATGTCCCGCGTTTTTGAGATCAGGACATCCATACCGAGCCT
>DAOVKF010000003.1 GCA_030631915.1 Candidatus Omnitrophota bacterium | reverse complement strand
TCGCCCGACATCTCGGCCCTGAGTTCTTCGTTTTCATAGAACTGGAAGAGATCCTTGTCCTCTTCAGAAGATACTTTCCACCAGAAACCGATGTCCGTATTCCCGTCAAACGTCATAACTTTCTCGACAGCGCTTGACTGGCCGTCCGCGATGTCCCCTGACGCCAGGGCCAGGCAAGTATCCCGGTCCTTGTAATCGAAGCCAGGGTCCGCGAACACGAAGAACGGCAAATCTCCGGACGCGGAGAACCCGCCGTCCCGTTCCAGAAGTTCTTTTAAGAACTCCCTTAACCCGGATAAAGAATCCACGGGCTCGCCGTCAACTTCGACCTGCGCCAGTTCATGGACAGGCTCGCCGTTGATCATCACGACCGGAAAATCCGCGAGATCGTACAGGAGGTCCACGCCGCTCTCGCCGCGCGTCTGCCTTATATTGTCCACGTACCCGGTATTCGTGCCGGAATTGCTGCCGTGACTGCTGTATTGATAATAATCCCATTTGAGCTCATATGTCCCGGCAGGCAGAACGTATTTTCTGGTAGACCAGCCGCGTGCCCCTGTGATCTTGTCCTGCTGGATCCCGTCTATAAGAAAACGCAGGTAACTGGAAGAATGCGCGTTGATCTTCCAGTCGAATTCAAGTTCCGTGTTCGCTCCTTCGGCGACCGTCACTGTCTTTGTCATTGACCTGTGACCGTCAGTGCCGATATTCTGGTTGTCATAAGCGGTAGAACGCGCGTACCCGTTATATTCAGAAGCCAGGTACGGGTCCCCTCCCTTTCTCCACCCGCCGCAAAGGCCCGTGCCCGCGCCTTTATCAAGCGCTGGCGACGTGCCGCCCGTGTAATCGTTGAAATCGTAAAATTCTGTCTCGACCTCGGCGCCCGCGTACTTAAAGTCATCCAGCCACGCGGTATCCTCGCCGCCGGAGGAGCCGTTATCGTCCTTGACATATTCCCACCTGAACACGTGCGTTCCTGAAGAGCAGCTTCCCGTCCATTCGGCCCAGTCCTCTTCACCGGAGATCTCCGCTTCCAGGGTTTCGTCAACATAAAAGCGAAAACAGTCAGCGCCCGGTTCTGAGGAAACTTTCCACCAGAAGCTCACGTCCGTGTCGCCGGAGAAGTCAAGTCTCTTCTCTATCACGCTCATCTGGCCGTCTCCTATGTCCCCTGCCTGCAGGGCAAAGACATGAGCGGTGTCTTCGGTATATTCCGCCTGGACAAAGAACGGGCTGTCGCCTCCGGTCCATAAGCTTCGTGGATCGTGGATCGTGAATCGTGAGGCGCCTGCCAGGAGAGCTTTCAGCTCCGCGGGAGACACTATTTCGCCGTTAACGGCAATTGGCTGTATTTCCCCGGGAGAGAAGGTGTCAATGCCCAGTTCCCGCGTATCGTAGGTCACGTTATCCACCCTTCCGCAGTCAGCGCCGGCGGAAGCCGACCCGGTCCTGTGAAATTCCCATGCCAGGTCATACGTCCCGGGCGGCAGGTAATATGTTTTGTGGTTGGCGGCCGAACCTGAAATGGAATCCTGCAGCACACCGGCCACGTAAAATCCAAGCCAGTTATCCGCGTGAGTATCCACGGACCAGTCAAAGTCAAGCCTGGTATTTTCGTAGATCGTGACCGTCTTTTTCATGATACGGGACCTGTCAGGGTCAGGCGTGCCTGATGAGGCCTGTCCATCACTATTGACCCAGGTCGAAGAATCGAATCCGCCGAGGGTCCCATCGCTGAAATCGTAGAGAACCTCTGACAGCGACGTCCATGTAAGGTCGTCAAGCCAGGCCGTATCTTCTCCCCCGGATAAGCCGTTATCGTCTTTTGAATATTCCCACCTGAAGACATATGTCCCCGCGGTATACTCACCGGTCCATTTCGCCCATCCCGCGTCAGCGCCGGATATTTCACCAGCAGGTTCGTCGTTGACGTATACGCGGAAAAAGTCGTGGCCTTTTTCCGAGGACACTTTCCACCAGAAACTCACGCTGCCTGCCCCTTTCAAAGTGATCTCTTTTTCCACCGTTGAGGTCTGGCCGTGGCCTATGGAACCGGCCTGCAGGGCGAACTCTCCGCTGGCGTCCGGGTAATAACCGGTATGGCCCGGCTGGATAAAGAAGGGGGCGCTTCCACCGGACCGGAAACTTGCGTCCGGGGCGGGGTCATAAACCGTGACTTTCTGCCCTCCCAGTGTGATGGTCCCTGTCTCAAAATCAAGATCTCTCAGTATCCCGGAAGCGAAAATATCCCTGGCTGAAGGGAGCGTGAAGAAATTCATCTCTTCCGCCGTTATTTTCCATCCCAGAGGCCTTTTGACGACTCTATACGCGACATCCGTGCGGATCTCCAGTCCTTCTCCTTCCGCGTCAAGGAAAGCCGTATGGAGTTCCGCGAGCGTAACAGCTTCGCCGTTAAAATAAACGGTCTCCGGGCAGACGGCGTCTTCCCCTGATATCTTCACTTTTCCGCCGGCAACGTCCACGCCTTCGAGGCTGCCGCTGATAAAGAAAGGATTTATTTCCAGGGTCATCTCCGGTATATCCTCATCGATGAACTCCCGGCCGATATTCAACTTGAACTCGATGACACCCTCTTCTTCCGCGGCTGTTGAATAAACGTCCCGGGCCAGAGCGCCAGGCGCCGTGTATTCCAGCGGCTCCGGTTCTCCTTCGAAACTCACGCGTTCCGTGCTTTCCCCGAAGACCTCTATCTCGTTAAGCACAAAGTCTTTCGCCTCTCCCATGCCGTCATTGATCCTGATCAACAGGGCCGTCATGTCCGCGGCGTTGAATACTATCTCATAAGTATCTTCATCAAGGGCGCAGACGACCGCGCGGCAGCCGTCTTCATAGTAAACGTCCTCAAGGCCGTTTATGACCAGGCCCTCGACCGGCTGCCAGAAACTACCTGTGATCGAAGGGGATCCGTCATCAGTGTAATAAACACCGAAATCAAGGATATTGTCCGCAATGGCAAACGCGCCCTGCGTTAGAACCGCGGTATCGGCTTTAAACAGCCCGCCAAAACTGAACATGGCCGTACCCAGGCCGGAGCTGTCTCCGGTGGACCAGCCGTTATCCGGAGAATTCTTGATCCCGTCAAAAGCCTCTGAAACGGCACAGCCGGGTTCACTGCTGAGAGCGGCAGCGCTTGTCAGGGGTATTTCGGCGTCCAGGTATTCTTCCACGAGCGGTTTATTCATGTCCACACCGGCGAGGAGTTTAAACACGCCGTTTTCCAGGACCACCGGTTCGGTAACAGGGGTTGACCGGCGGGCGGACGTATCCGTAAGGCATATGTCCTCCATGCCCGTGCCCGTGATCCTGTATGTATCCGTTCCGAAACGGAATTCATCGCCTGTTTTTCCTGAACCTATCGCGCGCGTAGCGGTCCGGAAAGTATATACAGGCGCGTCCCCGGAGGTATCTTCCTCCACGGTGATCAGGGTGCCCTTCAATTCCAGGACCTTCCTGGAGACCAGGGCCCTGTCCGCCGGAAAGACATACCGGTAATAACGGACCGTGCCGTCCGAATCCTCCACCCTCAGAAGCCTGCCGGTCTCCTCGGAATAAAAATAGTCCGAATAACCGCCGTCATTATCCAGAACCTTCTTGACTTCACCGGCGAATGGGCTGGAAAAACCATAATATTCGTATTCCTTAAGCACTTCACCTGTTGAAATATCGTAAACTTTTCTGATCTTACCATCCAGTCCGCCTGAACCGTAATACTCGTAATCCTGCCCGGCCGGATAATCCGTGATAAGCCGGCCTTCCGCGTCAAACTCCCTGACCGGGACCGGCGGCCCTTCAGCCGCATCTTCGTACTGGACCGTTACATCGCTTGTATAGGTGCCGGCAAGCGGATCTATCGCGCCCATGGTGGAAGAAGCGCCGTATATGACGCCGTTATTGGCGTTGCCGGAATCGTCAACCGCGGTCCCGGCCTCAAAAGAATAATACGCCACAAGGCCGTCTTCAGCGCCGGTAAGTTCGGTGTCCACAAGCGCCTGGATCTCTCCTTCTGATAAGACCTTATCCCAAACAGCCACTTCGTCTATCCCGGCATGAATATAACCGTTCGAGTCTCCACCTATTCTGCCGTTTCCAGGCCCTGTTACGTCTCCTTCGACAGTATAATTGCTTGTAGACTGGATTGCTCCGTTTATGTACATTTTACCGACACCGTCTTCTTTAGTGACAGCGATATGGACCCACTCATCAAGAGGGATATAATATCCGGTATGTGGCCATGTAGCGTCAAGAGCGGTTATCAATGCACGGTCAGAGGTGCACTGGAGGTAAAACCGTGTATTTGTCCCGGCATCCCCAAAATTGAAAAACGCGCCAGAGGTCCCTGACGGAGCTGACTTTAAAGATATCCAGCCGTCTATTGTGCCTTCATAAGTGGTCCCAAGGTCTGTGACATTGTCGTCCACACCGTCAAATTCCATATAATATCCGTGAGGCTGGTAGATCATCCTGGGGGCATAGCTGTACTCTTTATCTTCCGTCCCGGAAGTAAACCGGATAAGCCGCCCCTGGCCGTCATATGTCCTGGTCTCTTTGTTCGCCGCGTCCATAACCCTGGTAATACCCGCCTCTTCGTCATACAGGTAGCTTAAGGTCTCACCTGTTTCTCCTTTTTCCGCGGTTATACGGCCCAGCCTGTCATATCGCCATACCCTGCCGTCCGGGAGCAGTTTTTCCCAGAGCGTATTGTCGGAAGAATCATATATCTTTATCTCGCCGGATTCGCTCATAAGCACCCTGGTCTCATCGGGTATGGATTCCATCGCGGCCATATCGTCAAGCACGCTGATCACAAAATGTTTCATGGTAAGGAACTGGGCCCTGTCCTTTTCGTCCACGATGCCGTTGCCGTCAATATCGATATCCCTGTTTATGTTCGCGCGGTCCAGCTCTTCCGCCGTTATATTCATCATGGTCAGCAGAGACTTCAATTCGTCCACGGATACAAGGACCGTCCTGTTTTCGTAAAGATACCGCGCGATCAGCGCTATACGGTCGTCCAGCGGGTCCAGCACACCGTCATTGTTGAGGTCTCCCCGCAGGATCACTTTCAACTGTATCTGAAGCCGGCCGTTCTCGTCCGGTTCGGCTGAGACTATCTGATAAGTCGTTATCTCCCCGTTCCTGGCGACTATCACTCTTTCGTTCTCACTGTCGCTTATATATTCATCCTGGTGAAAATAGAAATGGTACCTGCCGTCCGATGGGTCAAGAGTTATAAAACACGGTTCACTGTCTATCTCAAGGGTGGTGAACTGAAGGCTGTCCCCGAAACTTTCCCGCAGGATCACCCCGTCGGTATCGTCAACCCTGCCGTCCCCGTTGACGTCCACGGAGCTGAGGTAATTGACATCCTCGAAAAAGTATTCTTTGACCTGTATCGCCGTGTTATCTTCCCGTTCGACCCAGGTAAACCTGACCCGGTATTCTCCGGGGAAAAGGTCCCGGATTACAAGGGAACCTTCCGCGTAATAGTCCTCGGAACAGAAAACCGTTATCCTGCCCGCGTCCCGGTATTCGGAGTCTATCACGCCTTTGATCCGGACATCGAACCTGAAGCCATCGGCGGGAACGGGTCTGCCTTTATAGCCGGCGGCCTTCAGTCCGACCCGCATCGTGTTCGAGGACCCCTGCGGCTTGAGGAAAATACCTTCCAGAGAAGGAACGGGAGACGTGTTCCGGCTGGTCGCGTATAATTCCTCACCTGACCGGAAGAAACCGGGGTGGATCGACTCCACGGCCCTCTTTCTTTCGATGAGCGCCGAACCCGCGGCATTGCCCAGCAGAATGACATCAGCCTGGTCGACATGACCGTCCTGGTTCAGGTCTCCGGGCACTGCCGGCTGGAGATACGTGCCTGAAATATCCTTAACGACAAAATAATCCCCGCCGGCAAGAGTGACTATACCGTTTTCATCGGCCGGGAACTCCCCGCTATTATCCGACAGGATACCCATGGCGCCATCCGCGATCCTTATAATAAGCCTGCCGTATTCATCGGGAACTATCTCATGGACCAGGCCGTCCTGCGTTATCTTTTTGCCGTAGAACTGGTCAAGGGCAGGCTGCGGGTCCATGCTTTTCAAGACCCGGGCCACTGACCGGGTGTCATACGTGCGGCGTTCCTGGACGATGCTGTCATCACTCACCCTGCCGGCCGCTGCGGACGCGACGATAACGGACATGCTCCAGGAATTGCCGGCGGTCAGGCTTCTTATTTTTTCGGCTCCCAGGCGTTCCAGCGCGTCAATGGCCCTTTCAGTGAGCCATCCGGTGGAATACTCACCCTGTAAACCAGCCATCAGGATGGTTCCCGGCTCGACGTATGTCGAGAAAAGCCCGTCTATATAGTCGGCCATGATATCGGCACTCTGTCCGTCGCCGGTATCCCAGTTCGAGAACTCTATGCTGCCGGACGGCCGGATGCGGAGAATGTTGATACCGTTGCCGGGGACCCATGTCTCCGGATCCGTCATCACGCTCCCGTTGTTCAGGCACAAAAGCGCCGGCACCCGTTCGATACCGGATACCTCGGCAGTCGAGCCGTTGGCGGTCCTGTCCACAAGCGCGTTATCCGTAATACCGCTGTCCCACCATACCAGGCAGGCAGTTGTGTAATCCCCTGTACTATCCGCCATAGCCAGGCACGGCATGCTGACGCTCGAATACAATCCATCTATCTCAGTCATTGTCAACGCCCTGTCCCAGACAGATATGTCGGCGACGCGGCCTTTGAATATACGGTCACATTCCATATCCGTGCCGATAAACGTCTTTGCAGCGGCATGGATGGCATACTCGCCGGAAACATTAATGGCCCCGGCGCAGGTATCGTCCAGATACAGCCTGACCTGGCCGTTCCCGCGGGTAACTGTCACCAGATGCCATTTTCCGTCATCGAATACGTTCCCGGAAGCAAACTGATATATCTGGTCCCCGATCTCAAGGCGCCACTTTTGCCCGGCGGCGTCATAATAAAAGGATAAGCTGTTCGCCCCTTCAGAATCGATGAGGCAGACTTGATCTTCACCGGAGGCTGGCTCCATGTCCTTTACGCGGAATATGAGCGAAAAATCTCCAAGCCCGTCAATGATATCAGCGGAAGCCTCAGCGTGGTCGCAACTGATCGTGACTACCTCACTGGTAAGGACCAGCCCGCTTCCTTCTATCACCGTGGCGGAGGAAATAACGCCGTTCTTTCCGTTGCCGGAATCATCGCGGGCCGTCCCGTCATCGAATGAATAATACAGGACCAGGCCCGCTGTCTCCTCACAGTTCAATTTGCTGCCGGAGGCGCCGACAGAGGCGGCCATCTCGGCCTGGACCTGCGACCCTGTCAGGGCCCTGTTCCAGACCGAAACTTCATCTATCGACCCGTCAAAATATTCACAGCCGTTGACGGACCCGACCCTGAAATTGGAACCGCCGGCGTTATGTCCCGAATCGGTATCGTTGGCTTTCTTCACGCCGTCCACATAGATCGCCCTGGTATCGGAAGCGCTGTCATACGCCGCTGCCACGCGATGCCATTGCCCGTCCGCTATGCCGGGCACGCTGGCGATGAGACTGTTGCCGCTTCCGCCCCAGTCAAGGATCACGGTTTCTCCGTCGAGCCCCAGGGCCGTTATCCTGTTATCCGCGCCGTAGTCCCCCCACCCGAGTATCCACATCGGGCCGGAGGCGGCATCGGCCCTGATCCATGCGGCGAGCGTGTAGGACGAATCCCCGGCCGGAAGGCCGGAAAAGCCGGAAGTCACACAATCAGTCGCCCCGTTAAAATCCAGGCAGTTTTCCTCGCGGTTCTCCGTGGTATACTCTACCGTCCTGATGCCGTCGAAGAACAGGTAATCGGGAACCGCTGCCGCCGGGATGATCGCTTCGCCGTCTTCGGTAAAGCAGGAAGTGGTGTAAGAAGACCCCGCACTGTAAATCCTTAATTTATCCCTTTGTTCAGCGGTCAATTCTTCCGCCGGGTCTACCTGTAAAGACAAAACACTGTAAACGCGCCCGTCGATCATAACGGCGCCTCTGCCGCTCTCCGTAACGCTCTCGTCTTCGCTGTGCAATACCGGACAGCCGCTGTCATCCTCCGTTACCCCGTATACTTTATCGTCTATCACGACTTTCTGTGACCCGGACATATCGTCATAAAAGCTGTGGAAATGCTCCGTGCCGCCGAACTGAAGCCTGCCGTTCTCGTCATGGGTTACGTCATATTCCGTGCCGAGTATCGTTATCTTTGTATTATCGTTATAGCTCTTCAGGTGCGGGCCGTCCTTGAGGTACATCTCATTGTTGCTCACCGCCGATGAGCCGTCTGTCACGTACTCCTCTGAAACTCCGGCGCCGCCCTGCCGGGCTCCGATATACCCTATCATGCTCCATGTCTCGTTATCTCTAACCGCCCGTATGAACATACTGCCCGCGCTTTCAAAAACCTGATAGACATCCTCGCTGAAAGCGCTCAGGGTATCACTCCAGTCGCCCTGTTTGGCGACAAGTATTATCGTGTCCTCTGAAAGACCGCGCATATATAACACCATCCTTTCCATGTTCGCGTCTTCCGTTACGTCCCATGCCGTAAATCCTGTCTCTCCCGTGTCCTCGTCAATAACCACTATATAAACAGCATTCGCGAGATAGGCCTCGTCAGGTTGAGGTTTGCCCTTCTCATCAACCGGCGCGATCATATAAGGCCAGTCTGACGGGCCTGCTTTATACTCCGGTCCAAACCCGTTTATCCAGAGATCATCTCCGGACGGATACACAGGATAATTGTTCCTGAAAAACTGCGGGGCCGCGTTCGGACCGGAAACAGCCGTAAATACCATCTCCGCCCTTTCCGCGGGTATAAGGGTGATGTTACCGTCATCGGCTTCTATAACACCATAAGTCCTGCTGATACCCGAGGCCTTATCCGTTATCTCTATCTCCGCGTTCCAGTCGTTGTTCTGGACTTCACGGGCAGTGCCGGCGACGGTCGAGCCGGTAAACCGGAAAAGTCCTCCCTCGACGTTATTGTACGCGTATCCAACACCGCCTATCATTAACTCCCCGTCACTTTCGTTAATGAGCGGCCGGCTGAAGAACCCTTTTGCCGCAAGGGTCACTATCCCTTCACCGTCGATATGAATATCATAATCGCAGTTTTCGATCCTCACGGTCCGTGCGCCCGAATCGCTGACAAAAAGACCTGATGCGTCCGTGAAACTCGTCAGTTCATAGACATCACCCTCAGCTGAAACCTCGTAGATCATGTCTCCCAGCACCATGGTATCACCGGAACTCAATACACCCAGGTCATCCCGCATACGGTCCAGTTCGTATTCATCCGCGACATAATCACCGTTAAAATCCGCCGATAAGTCTTCGATGCCGGTAAAGAAAACCTCTCCCACTCTGATGGCGGTCTCCTCACCCAGGTCATTTATCCATTCAACGCTGATCACGTGCTCTCCCTGCGTGAGCTCCGTCTCAACCGCGCCGCGGCGGAATGCCGGCGGAACAGCCGCTTTTTCCCACGGCGCGCTTATGATCCCCTGATATACGCCGTCAACGTATACCCGCACCCGCAGTGCTTTCTCCTCCGTCTCTTCGGGGACGGGATAGTCGCCCCAGTAATTGGCCGGGATCCCTGTCTGTTCCTTCTTGAAAGCGATGTATTTTATCTCCACGGTTCCGGAATCTATGGCCCCGTCATCCACCGGGTCAAAACGGAACGCCTCCATCATGCCCGTCCATCCGTCAACCTGACTCATGTCCAGCAGGAACGTCCGGTACTCGTCCGAGGCGTTCCTGACACCCGTAACGTCAAAACTCATCGTATGGCTCAGGTCATCCTTAAGCCCGGCCGGATATTCCCTGTCGTGCGCGCTCCAGGATATACCGGCGCTCCCGGGCGTATAGTCACCGGTATATCTGTAACATATCTCCACATACTTTGTCCCGTCCATATCCACCGCCCGGTTGGACCCGTCGTGCCAGCCCTGGCGGTAATCCGGATCCCCGGCATAAGCGTAAGAACGGGTGTAATAAAGACACGGATCAGGGCCGGTTATCTCCATTTTCATGCTTCCGTCCCTGAAAACCTCCGGATCGACCATGAATCCGGGGGACGCGCCGTTTATCGTGCCGTTATTTGAGTTGCCGGAATTGTCGAGCGTTGTGCGGGTTACTCCGGCAAAGGCGCCGTTTACAGTCCCGTCATTGCCGTTCGAGGAATTGTCCGTCGCGGTACCGTCGTCAAAAGAGTAATACGCGGCCAGGCCGTCTTCATCACCGGCGAGTCTTGTATTCATAACTGACTGGATCTCCGCCGCTGATAAGACTTTATCCCAAACAGCCACTTCGTCGACCCCGGCATGGATATAACCGCTCGCGTCTCCACCTATTCTGCCGTTTCCAGGACCTGTTACGGCCCCTTCGACGGTATAATTGCTTGTAGAGTGAATTGCTCCGTTTATGTATATTTTACCGGCACCGTCTTCTTTAGTGACAGCGATATGGACCCACTCCTCAAGAGGGATATAATATCCGGTATGTGTCCATGTAGCGTCAAAAGCGGTTATCAATTCACGGTTAGTGGAGCACTGAAGGTAAAACCGTGTATTTGTTCCGGCATCCCCAAAATTGAAAAACGCTACAGATCTATCTGACGGAGCTGACTTTAAATATATCCAGCCGTCTATTGTGCCTTCATAAGTGGTCCCAAGACCTGTGACACTATCGTCCACACCGTCAAACTCCATACAATCACTGTTCTCAAACACGTCGTCGAACGGGTAATACGCTACAAGGCCGTCTTCAGCGGCATCGACCGCCCCCTGGTTGAGAGCCAGGACATCTTCAGGTGAAAAAGCGTGATCATAGATGGCTACATCGCCAATAGCGCCGTCAAAATAGCGGTCGCTGTTGCCGTCAGGATTCCTGCCTATGTACAGGTCAGTTGGATCCACTATCAATGTCCCGTCCACGGGCCCTGAGGCCTCTTCTACTCCGTTTATGTACGTCTTAGCGGTGGTCCCGTCGTTCGTTATGACAACGTGATTCCATTCGCCCCATTTTATGGAACCGCTTGGTGTATTCGGGGCTCCGGCGTTAGTGGACGAACTGGTATGAAATCTGTGATGTATGTATCCGTCCCTGTTCAGCCATATCTGGTAGTTCCTTCCCGGTTTTCCGAGAATGCCCTTCCATGTCTCATCAGGTTCGCCGTCAGGTCTTATCCACACGGAAACCGTATAATTATTGATCCCAAGCGAGGATGAATCAGGCACATGCACGTAATCATTCGCGCCGTCAAATTCCATGTAAGCCTCGCCCGCGACGGAAAGGTCGTTCCGGAAATTGCGCGAGAATATATCCCACGGCTCTTCGTCCGATCCCCACGGCAGTGTCCAGTTATTCGGCGTGGAATACGGCGTATCATTACAGAAGGACAGGCCCGCGTAATACTTCCCTTCCTCTTCTGTTTCACAGACATATTCCGCCCACGGGTCGACCTGGTCCGGGCCTGTAAAACCGCTGTTGGAAATAGTGCCGTCATCATTAAATTTCCACGTCCCGTCTGATATTCCCGCGATCTCTCCTGAAATCCCCGAAATCCCTTTGATATCATTACCGTCTTTTCTGACAAATTCCGCCCCTGCCGCGCGGCGAAGGACTTCTCGGTCCTGCCAATCGAATTCACCGTCCCGGTTCAGGTCATAGACCGACTTTTCCGCCAGGGTTACAAGTAAAGTGTCCGGGTCCACTATTACCCTGTATTGCACAATGGTCTCCGGATCATCCGCAAGCGGTATGTCAATGGTATCTTTTACACCGTATTCATTCCTTCCGTATGTATATGCCGCCGTGCTCCACTCGGCTCCGGCTGTGGAGGCATTGCGGCCGTGGGCGGTCATATCCATGAGCCCGGATCCCGTTCCCTCGTCAAAATTCCACCACGCGCGGCAATACTGCCCGTAATCTTTGACCAGCGAGGCAGGCATGCCCATATGCATGTTGAGTATCTCACCCTGGGTGAGGGGCCTGCTCCAGACAGACATATCATCCAGTTCCCCACTGAACGCCTGGTTCAGGTCAAACTCACCGCCGACACTATCCTGGTCCTGGCCTATAATAAACCCGTTCTCCGCTATTGTGAGCGCGCCGGCCGGACATGCTGAGATCCCCCGCGAATACCCGTCCACGTAAAGTTCAAGCGTAGCTCCGTGCCTCACCAGCACAACGGAATGCCAGTCATTATCCTCGACCGTGTCCCGGGCATCAAAAACATACTGCATCCCGTTCACATAAACAGCCCATCTATTGTCCGAACCGCTGTAATACAGGAGAAGCTCGTTATTGGCCGCATCGCTTTCCGCGCCGCTTATAATAGCGCAAATGTCCGCTTCCCCGCATCCCTCCCCGAACCTGACTCTCTGCGCCAGACTGAAATCCTCAAGCCCGTTTATTACTTCATACGGCGCGGAGACATAGCCGTGACGTCCGTCAAACACGAGAACGGCGCCCGGGTCTCTTATATACGCGTTCGTGTACCTCGAACCCTGTCCGTCGTCAAGCACGAGCCTGCCGGTAATCTCGTTCAGGGTCGCGAAATAAGTCCGGCCGTCCAGCTCGATGGTTTGCGTCACGTCGGTCTTTATCCTGTGCAGCCCCAGCGCGTATATATCATTTTCGTCTATCATCCCGTCAGCGTCTATATCCGCGGACTCCGCGTATGCCGCATCCTCGATGAACACCCTGCCGATCTCAATATTTGCCCCTATCTCCGGATTGGCCCAGGTAAAGGTAACCGTATGTTCGCCATCCTCAAGCGCCATTTCGATATGATCCGACATGTACAGAAAACGGCCCACGGGTATGATCAATTCGCCCATGTTATGCCCGTCGACCATTACGTCGACCCGGAAGCCTTCGGTGAACCATCGGTCGACCGGCTCGCTCTTGTGTGCCCTGACATCAAGCCCTACGCGATAATCTCCGCTGCCGCGTATACCGTCGAACTTATATGCCACCTGATACGAATCGAGTGATGAAAGCGCCGGAGCCGCGTGTATATGACCGTCTTCCGCGGTAAATCCTGTTTTATTCTCACAGCCATGGACAGCGCCGTATATCTGCCCGTCATTTCTACTGCCGGAAAAATCCGCCGCGATATTGCCGTCCGCGGAGCTGAACTTCCAGTACGCACGGCAGTCTGTGTCAAAACCATCCGCCTGTGACAGTATCTGTCCCCTGTTCAACATGTATATCTCGGATACCGAAAGAGCTCTTCTCCATACCGATATTTCGTCCATGCCGCCGGTAAACGCCGCCTCAGCGCTAAACCCGCTGCCGATTTCACTCTGACGCTGGCCGATTATAAACCCTCCGGACGCGGCGTTAAGGGGTTTATCGCTTACATACGCCTGTCCTATACAGACACCGTCCACATACAATGTCAATATCGCGTCTTTACGCGTAACAACAAGATCATGCCATTTGCCGGTGTCCATGAACGCGCTCGAAGTAAACGTATACGTTTCGTCCTGGAACTCGATGTCCCATCTGCTCGTATCTTTATAATAAGAGACCACAAATTCGTTATCTCCGGTATTGGACTTAATGCTAAGCACGGTATTGCTTCCCGAAGCCGAGGGGTCGAGTTTAACGCGGGCCGTAACCGAAAAATCCGCAAGGCCGTTCACGGCCTGATAGGGCACAACCACTTTATCGCCTGTTGAACCGTCAAATTTCAGGAACTCAGCAAGATCAGCCGTTTCTTCCATGCTGAACTCATCGCCTTTAAGAACAACCGGAGCGGTCGAACCCATAGCTTCTTTGATCATGTCCATGTCATCGCCAGAGACCATGCCGTCACCTGTAACATCCGCCGCCGGTATCAACAATATCCCGCCGGTATCTTCCCCGTTCTCCTCTATTACGTATTCTATCCCGTTCAACATGATCCTGTTGTCCAGGACCTTCTCGGCGATCCGTTCGTCGAGGGACGCCGAGGCCACGATCCTAACGTTATCAATGCCCCATGACTCGTCACTTGCGCTTTCGTTCAACGTGGAACCAAAGGTAAGGGTTATCGCGTCACTGCCTGTCACATTTTCATAGGTAAGTTCCACATGCATCATGTGATCGGCGCAGCTGTTCCCGCATGATGGTATGGTATAGTCGTTATAACAGGGCTCGTAAAATGTCATTTTCTGCGTCCAGGCCCTCTGTCCGTTTATGTCCAGGTAGCCATACTCCCTATACCAGCTGTCGATAAAATAGTAATCAAAACTGATGTTAAAGCTCGATATCTTATCCATTTCCGCCGGGGGGGCATCCATCGTACAGGTCTTTGTCACGGTCGGCCTGTTATTGCCGAAATTATTGTAACCGCCCAGGATGGTGCTGCCGTTACAGTCCCAGACCCTCGTGTCCGACCATCCATCCGTTCCTGACTCGAAATCATCCGAGGCGTAATCAAGCGTGTATAAGCGTTTGCCCTGGACTGCCCGGGTATCTATAGCAACGTCCTCTGAACTGATCACTTTATTCCCTGATCCGTCATAAAATACGTAATTCCGCCCGGTATCGGGCCTGATCACATAATACGGTTTTCCGCCGACGTTAATGTGCCGGACAAAAGACGTGTCAGAATACCTGCTCATAAAATACCTGACGTCTTCTATGTCCACAACGCCATCGGAATTCATGTCCGCTGCCGCGTCATAATTCAGGGAAACAAGGCTTACCATGTTTACGTCAGCCGTTGGTTGAGCCTGATCTGACTGCCCTGCCAGAAGCGCGTCGGCGGCGTTAGCCCATACAAGCCTGAACGTGTGTATCCCTTCTTCAATATCCTGGGCCAACGCCCCTGTTTCATAACCGGTGTCATTACCCTGGATGTGTATGGTCCCTGTTTTCTCCGCGGATCCGTCCAGGTAGACGTCAAAATCATACACGTACCCATCAGGCAGGTTATTATACGGTGAATCGTTCCTGGCCCGGATACTCAGGTCAAACCGTCCGCCCCGAAGCACTTCAAACTCGTATTCCAGCCAGTTGTCCATGCTCGTGGCAGAGGCCCGCACGGAAAGCGGGTTGCCGGAATAGACCGTCTCTTGCCAGTTATGCCTGTCTGAGGCCTCGATACCGTTCTTATGGACTCTCCGGACGGATCCCAGCGCTTTTTTCATTATTTCCCAGTCCAGTGGATCCACACTGGAGTCATTGTTAATATCTGCGGCGGCGAGCTCTTCTATCCTCACGTCAGACAGGTCCTCGGCCCCGCGGACGAGGTAATCTATGCCGTTGACATTGTACAGGACAGTGTCACTTGCCGCCACGGCGTTGCTCGGCCGGCTTATCATCACCCGGTGGTCACCGGGAGCCGCCGGTTCAAGCATGTAGGTATTGTTCTCCCTTTCCGAGAGATAGTACATGGTTCCGTCAAGTTCGATCATGCGGCACACGCTGCCTGGCGACGCTCTCTGTGTCCTGAAAACAATAATATCCGCCGCGTCCACGTCACCGTCCGAGTCAATATCCGCGGCGGAAACATATACGCCGGCGTTTGCCGCGTTTGTGATAATACCTTCATCCTGCGCATCCACTTCACCGTCCTTATTTATATCCCCGCTCCTGTGCGCCTTCAGTCGCACGTCCTCCACGCGGTCGGCGCCGAGGATTATATAACAAGTCTCGGCTATCTCAATGATATCCCCGGACTTCCCCGCCCAGAACTCGCCGTCCGGTGTATAAACGAAATAATTCCCGCCGTACACCTTCTCGATGTAATAGATATCTCCTTTCAGCACGTTTTCGGCAATAAGGGACGTGGATGGCTTGACAGCCCGCACAGCCAGAAAATCGTCTCCGTCAACACTGCCGTCATCATTAACATCGGCAAGATACCATTCGGCTGTCCTTACCCAGCCTTTCGGGCTGTTCATGAACGCGGCGCCGCGTATCGTGCCCGGGCTGTTATTACCCGTGGAATCCGCGGCGGTCCCGTCATCAAAAAGGTATAACGCGGCAAGCCCCTGTTCACTGCCGGTCAGCTTGGAATCCATAATTCCCCGGATCTCCTGCTGCGTAAGGGCGCGGTTATAAATGGCTGCTTCGTCAATAGCACCGTCGAAATTATAATTGATGCCATAGTGGCCGGCTCCGATCCACGTATGGTTGGTCGAGGTGTCCGGATAGGAGAAAGTCGAAGACCCCATTGCATTGCCGTTGACATAATAATACATCCTGCCGCCGTTATGTACCCATGTGACATAAGCCCACTCGCCGGCGGTGATCCCGGCGGCGTTTGACCAGCGCCATCCGATGCGGGGACTGTAAGAGCCTATTCTTCCGTTACCATGACTGACCAGCATATATGAATAACCGCCGAGCCTGGACGCAACCTGCTTATGGACTACTCCAGCGTAGTTTTTCAGCTTATCCGGCCTTATCCAGGCGCTTACGGTGAAGGTATTCCCCAGGTCAAGGCTCGCGCCGGAACCGAGGTCGACATAATCGCCGCTCCCGTCAAAGTCCAGGCATTCCTGCTCTTCCGTGAACGGTTCTGAAATAAGCTCACCCCAGAAAACCTCGTCACCGCTGTTTACCAGTCCGTCTTTGTCCAGGTCCCTGGGGCTATCCCTGACAATACGAATATCGTCTATAATGCCGGGAGCCCCTTCAATGATTATGCACATATACCCGTCAAGATCTTCAAGGATACCGCTCTCGTCACTTGTAATTATCCTGCCGTCACCTGTATAGACTTTATATACGTCACCTATCTTTTCGATATGGTACTGCGTCCCTTCCAGTACGAATTCCTTTAAAGCCGGGGAAAGGTACGCGTTGAATATGGCAAGGTCTTTATCGTCTATACTGCCGTCATTGTTCAGGTCGGCTGTGGGATGATCGCCCTGAACACCGCCGGCATCTATGATCGCGGTCATCAGGTCTTCGTCATCCGCGTCCACAAAGCCGTCCTTGTTGATATCCGCGGGCCTGTTCTCCCAGACGCAGAGGTCCGCTATGAGACCGGAAGCGCCGTCGATCATAATATACGACCGGCCCGCGATGTCATCCACTATGCCGCGGCTGTCGCTCACGAAAACAGCGCCATCGGACGCGTATACAAGAAATGCGTCCGCCACCTTTTCGATACTGTACTCATGGCCGCCGATACGATAAGAGATACTGCCCCGGGTGCCGCATCTGTATTCCCTGAACGCGATGAAGTCTTCCATGTCAACTGCACCGTCGCCGTTCAGGTCCGCGTTCGAACTATAGGCCCCGAGCCCCAGGATCTCCCTGATCACACATTCATCTGCGCCGTCGATCTTCCCGTCCAGGTCGATATCTCCTGGAGCGCCTTCACCCGGCGTGAGTGAAAGGACGATATCATCAGGCGTATTACCTTCCATGCGGTATTCCTTTTCCGCGCCGGTTATATGAAAGGATGAACTGGACAAAATAATATTTTCCTGGTCAGAGGCATCTACCATGTATTTTGTCCCGTTCAACACGATCAAGTCGATCGCCTGGGCGCCCGCGCTCAAAACAGTGGCACCCGGGTATCCCTGGAGCAAATAAATATCGCCTCCGATGATATACGCGGGACCCTCGACTGCCGTACTGGTTTGCGCGCCGTTCCGGAGGGTAATATCCCCGGGGCCGGTCCCGGATACCGAATATACGATATTGTCAAAGACAAGATCCTGGCCTGTCATTGCCGTGCCCATGACAGCCGTTCCGCTGGTGAAAGTATATAACCTGTCAATGTCTTCTTCGAGAACGATATTATCAAGGCCATCGCCCGTGATCTTATACGTGATCCCGCCGATACCGGAAAAGACCCCGCCGGTTGAATGGACCGTTTCTCTGTAATTGCTGCCCGCGTAAAAATTACCGAAAACACCCCTGGTAATGTAATAACCGGCTTCGCTTATGCCCACCGGTATGGAAAGCTTCACGACCTGTGAAGTATCCAGTCTCACGACGCGGAACAGGTCCAGGTCCGCCTGGCTTATAATGCCGTCCCCGGTGAGGTCACAGACAGAAGAATAGGCGCCTGAAACAATAAGACCGGCGATAATATCTTCGTCCGCGGCATCGGTATCCGTATCACCGTCCAGGTCAAAATTTACTTCCTGCCGCAGACAGAGAGTGCTGTAAGAACCGGTTACTGAGAACCGGCGCAGTATATCAGACTGTATTGTTCCGCCGGCGTCCTCGGTTATGGCCCGCGTATTGTTGAACAGCCGGCACCTGCCTGATCCATCCTCTGTTACGATAAAATACTCGCCCATTATGAGGACCTCATGGCAGGAAGCAGCCCGGCTGCTGTATTTATCAAGTATGTAATTACGCAATTCAAGGTCTTCCGCGCCTGTGCCGTAAACGTCAAATATTACGCCTCCGATCTCAACAGAACCGGAAAGCTGGACCTGTCTCGTCATATTACCGGGTATGCCGGTATAAAGCTCATAAATACCGTTATCGGGGTCGATCTCCGTCACACGGTAATAAATGCCTTCCAGTTCTATCCAGTTTGCCTGCTGAGGATCTATCGTTTCCAGTTTTCCCGTTAGTATGATCTCGCCCGGCATCGACTCATAGTCAATCATGTAAGTCTCTCTGCCTATTGTGACTTCCGTCCCCGATCCATCACTTGTATATACGCCGCCCGGAGTGCCGTCCGTGAAAATATACCGCCCGGATTCCGCTATAACGTCATAGTATTTATACTCAAAATCGCTCCCCGCAACGGCGTTACCGATAGCCACGCTCTTCAGCCCGGTGTATGGAACGGAAGAGAACGCGGGCCGGTCCAGGCTCGCGTTCGTGACCCTGATCAGGTCATCACCCAGAAGCAGGGTATTCCCCTCTTCTCTAACGGGCGTGAAGGTCTCGATACTTTCGAGGCGAAGGTCCCGGGCGGAGTCGCCGGTCACGTTGTAAATCGTGTCCCCGATCCCGGTCGTGTATCCGGACCTGACCGGTATCTCCTCTTCCGGCGCCGGGAAGAGGATATAAGAGCCCGGCGCGGCGTCATGGATTATCCTGTATTCCACTCCGTCCAGCTCCATGACACTCGGGGTCATTACCGCGGTATATGAACCGTTATATCCAGCGGCTATCGGCGGATATGCGCCGTCATCAAGGGCTATCTCGCCGCCCGCGGCCGTATACACGCTGTAAACCCATATTTTACCGTTGACATTCAGGATGACCATATCCTTTTCAAGAGCCTGCGGCGAAACATCCACAAGTTTAATATCCGCCATACCGGTACCTTCCACACGATATGTCTTTTGTTCATCCCTGAGCAGGCGGCTTTCTGATACAGGGCCTTTCAGCGTGAAATCTCCGGCATCATCCACGTCTATTCTGTACCTTGTTCCTCCTATCAACGCGGTGTTTGCGGCATCAAAGGCTATTGTCTGCCCGGCGCCGGTAAATTCCCAGTTCCCGTCTGAGCCGGAAACACGGTATGTTTCACCCTGCGCTTCAAAATGGATTCCCGCGTTCGCGGGAATGACAGAGGAGTCCGAACTGGCAGTATCTATGAGGCCTATATCGTCAAGGCCTAAGCCGTTTACTCTGTAGTACTTACCGTTGTATTCAATAAGCTGTCCTGTCTTTGCTTTACCCATGATCCTGCCGCCGTCGCTGAAAGTATAATATTTCGTGTCCTCCTCCAGCAGGACCGGGCCGGCAAGACCGGTCCCGGCTATCCGGCAGCTCAGGCCGTTTATATCCTCTACGTAAGTCCCCTCCGCGTTGCTGAACGCGTATTCACCGCCAATGCCATAAAAATAATACCTGCCGTCCAGCGACCGGGTCACATAATAATCCGTATCCCCGGCAATACCGGGTACCGTGAATCTGGCGGCATCCGCGGTTGACGCCTTTTGCGTCCGGAACATGTCATAGTCAAGCTGATCACAGACTGAATCCAGGTTAATATCAGCCGCGTGGTCATACCAGCCGCCTGTGAGCGCGGCCAGTATTATTAACTCGTCCCGGCTGTCTATGTCTCCGTCCCTGTCAATATCCGCCGTAACGATCTTTTCGGCGCGGAACAAACTTCCGTCATCGCCTGTTTTGAATACCCGGCCGTTAGCCAGGGTAAGGAGGCCGTCGTGATCCGGGCTTAAAGACCCGGTATTATTGACCAGTTCATATCCCGCGGCCGTCTTAGTGACAGCATACTCTGTCCCGCTCATGACGATCGATGACGAAGCCATGTGCCGGCCGGGAGACGCTATTCCGGGAACGGCCCCGTATACAGCGCCGTTATTGCTCCCTCCGGCGGAGACATCTCCGGCCGTGCCGTCCTCAAAGGGATAGTAAGCGACGAGCCCCGCTTCATCACCGGTTAATCCGGTGTTTATGCGTGTCTGAACCTCCGCCGCGGTCAGTGCCCTGCTCCAGACAGCGACTTCATCGATGCTGCCGTTGAATGTATTGCCGGTATCCAGGTAATATGAACCTATACAGAATGTCTCAGCATCGCAGATGTCAGTGGCAGGATCGTCCGTTGCCGTTTGTTTGAGTTCGCCATCCACATATAGTTTTCCTCTGAGCCCGTCATAAGTGTAGACAGCGTAATGCCACTTATCGTCATTGTAAAGTATCGCGGAATAATCCACCTCGCCGCCGCGCACACCTGAATCAGCGGAAGTTACCCATGCTCTCAACGAACCATCCCTGTCGTAACACAGCGCTGAACTGTAATTAGCGCTGCCGGTGGCGTCGGAAACCTCAACGATCCTGGGTGCTCCTTCGCCGCCGCCCGGGGACCTGAACCATGCTTCCAGGGTTAAGCCCGATGTCAGAGTCGCGGCCGGGCTCATCACTCCCTTAACCTGGTCATCACGCCCGTCGAACCGCAGATACTTATTACCAGTAAATTCAATATCCTGCGCCGTAGTGCCCGTAACATGATAAACACTGTCGTTTATGACCGCCCGGGTCCCCGTACTGACATCTATAGACTCGCCAAGCTCGTTGGACAGGTTGAACGTGCCGGCGCCGGAGTCCAAAACCTTATAATACCTGCCGGCTATTTGTATCCACTCGGCCGTGAAAGCATGATCGCTTTCCTGTTTTTCAGTAAAGACCAGGTTATCTTCGTCGCGGGTTATCATGAATACGATGCCTCCGAGGTCAATCTCCGTGCCTGTATCATTACTCGAATACGTATTTGAACCAGTCCCGTCGACAAGGATGTACCGGCTGCCTGCCTCTATCACATCATACGAAATACTCCGGTAATCCCCGGGCCCGGCCTTATAACCGAAGACTACCGCCTTATGGCCCGACCCGGTCGAGGAACAGGCTTCCCGCGTAAATTCCGATCCTGTCACTTCTATGTTACGGTTTTCAAGGTCTATCCACTTACCGGATACCGGACTCTTCTGGATCGATTCCCTGCCGGTCAGCTTCAGGTCCCCGCTCCCGGAACCTGTCACATCGTAAACTATACCGCCTATGGTCACGGTCCCGCCGGTCTCAATGCCTTCTATGGGCGTGTTCACGCGGTCGTGGAGTGAATAAGTGCCGGAGGCAGTATCATAAGTCACACTGTATTCCACTCCTTCAAGTTCTATCGCGTTATGTTCCGTAACCGAAGTGTATAACCCGTCATATTCCGATACAAGCGGCGGAGATACGCCGTCGTCAAATATGTAGCGCATGCTGCCGGCTATCTCCATCTGCGACAGGTTGAAAAACCTTCCGGTATCACCTGGCACAGGCACGACAATACCCGGTATTATGGCCCCGTCATCGGCGTATTCATATAACGAGATGTCCCCGGGGTCGGAACCTTCCACGATATAGCGTTTAACGAAAGATATGTTATTGCTTTCCGAAACAGGGGCCTCAAGGAACAGATCATCCGGGTCATTTTCATTCAGCAGGTATTTCACGCCGCCTATAGTATAAATACCGGCAGGGTCAGGCGTGATATCCACGGTATCAAGAGTAAGCGTCCAGTTATTCCCAACGCGTCTGGCGGTTACGAATTCCCCGCCGATATTAAACACGGGCTCGCTGACCTTTGTGCTGCGGCCTGTGCCGTTTACGCGGAAGAGTGAGATGTCTCCCTTATCCGATCCGGAAACACTGTACTCCGTGCCGTACAACGTTACCTTGTCACCGATCATGGCATAAAGTATATCACCCGTGCCGTCGTTGAACGCGTAGACCATGTTATCCTGCGTCAGGACAATGTCTTCCGGACCGCTTTCCGTCCCGGATATCCTGTAGGAAATACCGTCTATTCCGCTCACGAATCCTCCGTTTTGACTGCCAATGACACCGGTGGTGTCATTACGGTCAAAACAGTATCTCCCGTCATACAGGCGTGTCGCGTAATATTCCGTATCCGAGACCTGGCCGGGTATCACGTGTTTTCCGACCCGGGATGTGGAAATGAACTGCGTCCGGAACAGGGAATGATCGATATTGTCGACCACGCCGTCTTTATTGATATCAGCGGTCCTGTCATATATCCCGCTGGCAAGCACCTCGTCAAAAATATCTTTATCAATATTATTTATATCGCCGCTGCCGTCCATATCGGCTAACTGCACCTGTTCAAGATGAAGCGACCCGTTAAGTTCCGTTACCTCGAACACAGCCATGCCGTCCAGCGCTATCCGGCCGCTCGCGTCCTGCTGAAAGATACCGTTATTATTGATCAGGCTATATCCGGCGCCTGTTTTTATCACCGCGTATTCCGTGCCGTTCACAATAATGGATGCGCGTGATATATGCTCACTGGCCGCCACACTTTTCGGAGCCGCGCCCACAACTGTCCCGTTATTCAGCCCGGTACCCGCCTCGTTACGGGCCGTTCCGTCCGTAAAACCGTAATACGCGACCAGTCCGTTTTCGCCCGCGCTTACCCCGTCATTCATGCGTACCTGTATTTCCTCCTCTGTCAGGCTGCGGTTATAAATGAACACGTCGTCCATGTCGCCGTCAAAATCATAATAATTGCGATAGTACCAGCTTCCGATGAACATATGGTGGGATGTCCTGTCCGGATAAGTGAATTTCGAAGACCCGCATGCCTGGCCGTTGACGTAGTAATATATCCTGCCGCTCTTGAGCACCCACGTAACATGGGCCCATTCCCCGGTCTTTATGCCGGTCCTGTCCGACCAGTACCAGCTGTTCGGCCTGTAAGCACCTATTCTCCCGTCCTTATGGCACACCAGCTTGAACGAATAATAGCCGTTTCTCCCAGAGCACGTTTTACTCACTATGCCGGCGTAATTTTTAAGTTCATCGGGTTTTATCCACGCGCCGATAGTGAATGTATTACCAAGGTCAAGGCTCGCGTCAGAACCAAGAGCGATATAATCGCCATTACCGTCAAAAGAATACAACCTTTTGATGAATTCGATGTCCCGGACAGAAGAGGCCTGCACGTCATAAATATCGCCGTTTATATTCACCTGTTCCCCTGAAGCCACCTCAACCGAGCCTCCCAGCCCGTCATATAACATATACGAGCCGTCTCCCAGGGCCGCGACTTTATAATAATTATCCTCTATCTCTATCCATTCAGCAGATACGGCATCCGCGATGGACTGTCTCTCCGTCAACACGAGTTCATCCCCGCTCGATGTTATGGAGTAGGCCGCGCCGTTTATGGTGACCTCTGTCCCGTTCTCATCGCTGGTATGGATGTCCCCGGAAGAGTTATCGGTGAACACATAGCACGTACCGTCGGTATCAACATCAAAATACCTTTTCTCCGTTACGTCCGTCCTGTACAGCCGGATATCGTCAAAATACGCTTTTACGTTCGGTATGGTGCCCACACCCGCATAACCGGAGTTTATCCGTCCATATACCGGAGCCGTATCAACGGCTGTCAGGACTTTCTGCCCGTTCACATACGCGGTAAACTCATTGCCCAGCGCGCCGAATGACAGGTCGCACCACTGGCCTTTTGGTATATCAATGTATCTTAATTCTTCGCTGTTCACGTTCACGGACGCCAGTGTCTCAAGACTGCCGTGCTTCATCTTCTGTATCTGGACCGTATCGTTGTCCGTGAATCTCGCCCTGTAGAAATTGTCCTCATCATTGTAGCGAAGATACAGGTCTCCGCCGCGCGGCGCGTAATAATCGTTATAGCGATCGTGGTAATAGTAGTAATAATACATGTTCACGCGCGCGGTTATCATGAAATCACCGTGTTCCAGGGCCTCGGGGTCATTGTCCGTGTCACTCTGCTTCAGTATGGCTTTTGCCTCGGGATTGTAATACCTGTCGCTGTGGTACTGGTCAAGGCGG
>DAOVKF010000026.1 GCA_030631915.1 Candidatus Omnitrophota bacterium | reverse complement strand
TCAGGACGAACTGCGGGTAAAAAATGATCCCGGCCGCCGACAACCCGGCCGCCAGGATAAGAATATCCCTGATCCTCATGTCCTTCCGCGTCATCAGGCCATATATAAAATAGACAAGATAGAACAAAGCGCTGTAAAAGGCCATCTGAACGAAACCCGCCAGTAACTGGATGCCCAGGACAACGCCGGCGCCGATAACGTACCGCGCTTTCCTGTTCTCAAAATATTTCTCGAACAGCAGGAGGACAAGAGGGACCCAGACAAGAGTCTTGACCATGACCGTATTGTAAAAACACCCCGCGTACGCGCTCCCGAAACAGAAAAGAAGCGTTGCGAGGGCCCCGCCCCACTGGCACGCGCCTGTCTTTCTCGCGAACATGTAAGTGAAGACCCCTGCCAGGACAAAATGGAACACCACGATATAGTTATAGGCAATACGGAACGGGAGGAAAAAGAAAAACAGCATGTTCAAGGGGTAAAAACCGCCCACCTGGCCTTCTGCCATCAGCGGGAACCCGCTGTGGAACCACCTCGTCCAGTAAGGGAACCGGAAATCCTGTATGGCGGCCGAATATGTCCGGCTCCAGGGATAGAACTGGGCGGCATAATCCCCGCCGAGGAACGCTCCTTTCATTGAGATCAGTTTCCAGAAGAAGATCAAAATAAGAAGCGTGAAAAATATAATAAACCCGGTATGTTTCCTCATTTTATCCTGTATACCCTCAGGGACGGGCCCGTGCTCTTGCGGGAGAAAAGCTCCCGGCTCATGACCGGGATACAGGTCGTGGCGGTCCGGTCCCGGCTTTGCCTGAAAACACCGTCGGCGTACGGACTGAAATCTCTTACTTTTTCCCCCGCAGCCCCGAGTTCCGCCAGAAACCGTTGTTTTGCCCTGTCGGTTATCTGCCCGTTTATCACAACATATCCTATGCCCTGTTCCCGAAGCGCGAAAATGTCATACGGCAGGGCAGGGACCGTATCAAGGAACTGCCCCTGGGCTTCGGGGTCCTCGAACAAAAAGAATACCGGATATCCTTTATCCCTGTTTTCAGCGGCTTTCATCATCAATACCAGCTTTCTTGATTTAAGGTCCGCAAGCGCGGGCTGGCTCTCAAGGAACGCTTTCTTCTCCTCGAGCTGGGAATAAGGCTGTCTTAAAGCCGGCCTGAACGTTGTGCTGTCACACGCGATCTTCGTCCCCGGGGGCAGGCCCTCTTTTATCCAGTCCGCCGCCGCTGCTCTTGTGTCCCGCGAAGAGAACAGGATATCAGCCTTTACCGACTTGACCAGCGTGGGCAATAACAGGAGCACGGCCGCCACTGCAAGGGCGTTCCGGAGCCCGCGCGGTTTGGCCCTTTCGGACAAAAATCCGAAAATAAGATATGCCGCCCCTATCGCGAAAAAAGGGACCAGGGGCAGGACATATCTGGAGAACGGCTGGCTCTTAAATACCAGCATGAGATAGAACATAACGGCAAAGGAAGCGAATATCCTCCCCCGCCATCCTTTGTTGAAAAAGAGTAACAATAAACCGGCGGACCCGGCCGCGGTGAGCGGGAGAGAAATACCTTCGGCCATGGAATAAAAAATGTGGTGGCCCCAGCCCGTATACCAGAACGCCCCGCTCTGGCGTAAAACGGACCCAAGAAAACCGGGAAGGTCCAGGACCGCGAACGGATTGGTGAGTAAAAACGCGGCGGCGGCGCTCAAACATCCGGCCCATACCTTCCCGGACAATATTACGTTCCGCCATTTTTCCCTGCCGCGCCGCGTCACCGCCAGATGCGTTAAAAAATACGGGACCGCGAGTAAAGCGCCGTTATATTTCGCGCCCGCGGCAAGCCCCAGGAAAATACCGGCGATACAATAGTTTCTCATCGCGGGTTTTTCATAGAGGGTAAGCAGCCTGTTGAACACAAGCATCGTGAACATCACCAGAAGCATGTCCGCATAGATATAATGAGAGTTGGCCACGTTCAGGAACGCGACAGCCATGACAGCGGCCGCGTATAACGCGGACCTTTCGGTGAGGAACCTCCGGGCAAAACGATACGTCAGGAGAACGCAGGCAACGCCCGGAACAACGCCGATAAAGAACCGTCCGATCAGGTAAAAGACGGTGGGATCCTGAAAGAACCGAAGGGCGAAATCTTCCGCGGATGGACACAGTCCTGAGAGTTTTCCCGCGATGAAAAACGCGCCATAGAAAAAAAACAGTAAATAAGACGCGAGCGGCGGTATGGCAAAAAAATGAGGATTCAAGTCGCCGGTCCCGTATGCAAGCGCGTGATTAACTACAACGGGTTCGTCCTGGTGAAACTGATAAGGAAGCCCGAAATCCAGGCCCCATATCCTTAAAATAAGCCCCGCGAAAAGGATCAGGCATAACAGGGCTTTAGAGGGTGTTTTCATTATGCATGGTTTTGATTTTCATCAGATCGGAAAACATCCGTGATGAACTGCCGACAAGGCGCACTTTACTCCCGGAGGAATGTCCCCAGACAATGCCCGTTTCCTTGATCCTGCAGCCTTTTTTACCGGCAAGATACAGCATCTCGACATCAAAGCAAAAACCATCGATCCTGAGAAGCGGGGCGATCTCTCTGGCGATCGCCCCTTTGAACAGCTTGAATCCGCACTGGGTGTCGTTGACCCCTTTTATGACGAGCAATTTCACCAGAAGATTGAACATCTTTCCCATGCTCTGGCGATACCAGGGCTGGCGGGGGCGGACGTTCGATCCTTTCACCCCGCGCGAACCGATAGCGATGTCATGCCCTTTATCCAGCGCGCCGAACAGCTTATCTATCTCTTCTATCGGCGTGGACATGTCAGCGTCAGTGAAAAGGACATATTCCCCCCGGCTGCTCAGGATCCCCTTTCTCACGGAATATCCTTTACCGCGGTTGGTCTCGTTCTTTATGAGCCTGAGCAGGCCGGCTTTTGCCAGCTCGCTCTGTTCCGCCCGGGATGCCGTGCTATCGCTGCTGCCGTCATCCACAAGGATCGTTTCATAATCATAGTCTTTAGTCCCCATGAAACGGAATATACCGTCAAGAGCGCCCTCTATGGACTTTTCTTCGTTATACGCCGGAATGACAATAGAAAGATACACGTAACCCCTTATCCGCCCTGTCTGTGGAAATCTCTCACGGTCTGAATGATATGATCGATATTCTCGTCTGAAAGCCCGGGATACACGGGTAAAGAAAGGACTTCCTTCGACGCTTTCTCCGCCGCGGGAAAATCGCCTTCTTTATAACCCAGATCTTTATAACACGGCTGCAAATGTAATGGGACGGGATAATACACCCTCGCGCTGATGCCCTTATCGTTCAAATATTTCAACAGGCTGTCCCGGTCATGCGCCGCGATCGTGTATTGATGATAGGTATGCGTGCCGCCTTCGGCGGTTTTCGGCGTGGTGATCCCCGGCGATGAAAGGGCTTCATCATACCTGCGGGCAATGGCCCGCCGCCTGTCCAGCCATGAATCAAGCTTTTTCAGCTTGACGCGCAGGACAGCGGCCTGGATACTGTCCAGCCGGGAATTATATCCGACCTCGGTATGGACATATTGCCTCTGGCTGCCGTGGACCCTGAGCCTCTTTACGCGTTCCGTCAGGCCCGCGTCGGAAGAAACCACCATTCCTCCGTCGCCGAACCCTCCCAGGTTCTTGCTCGGAAAAAAACTGAAAGCGCCGGCCTCTCCGAAACTGCCGGCTTTCCTGCCCTTATACGCGGCGCCTATCGCCTGCGCGCAATCCTCGACGACTTTCAGATCATATTTCTTTGAAATATCCATTATCCTGTCCATGTCAGCGCACTGGCCGTACAGATGGACCGGGATAACAGCTTTGACCGTGTCCCGTAACATTTCTTCGATCTTATCAGGATCTATGTTGTAGGTTTCAGGGTCAATGTCGGCGAAAACGGGTGTTGCTCCCACAACCGATATCGCTTCCGCGGTGGCGAAAAAAGTGAACGGCGTGGTGATAACGGCATCCTTTTTCCCGACCCCCAACGCACGCAAAGCAAGAATAAGCGCGTCAGTGCCTGAAGCGACCCCGACGGCGTGTCCGGCTCCGGTATACGCGGCTATCTCCTCCTCCAGCGCGGTCACTTCTTCCGATAAGATAAAATGCTGGCTATCCACGACACTCGCGACAGCCTCGTCTATTTCCTGTTTTATCGGCTTATATTGCGCTTTCAGGTCCAGTAACGGTATTTTCATCTGTTATTCTTTCACTCTTTCCCCAGAACACTTTTCCCCACATCCTCTCATGAAGATAATATAACACGGCTAAGATCGTCTGAAAGAGAACCGTGATCCCGGTCGTTGTCTTTACATCTCCTGTAATAAAGTATGCCACAGCCACTAATACTATTATGCTTACTATTCTCCATGTAATTGATTTAGCAAGTGACCGTGATCTTGTATCCATCATCCCTCTGAACTTAAGGCCCTTCGGACGGACTTTTTACTTATCCCGCAGGACGCGCATTCACCTGTCGCTGTTCCGCTTGAAGAACTCGTAATCATGCTTCACCATATCCTCGATAAGCTGTTCAAAGGTCAACCTGTAATCCCAGTTCAGCTGTTGCTTTGCTTTTGTGCAGTCAGCGACAAGCAGATCGACTTCCGCGGGCCTGAAAAAATCCTTATCGACCTTGACATGATCCCTGTAATCAAGGTCAAGCATCTTAAAAGCCATGTCCGCGAATTCCTTCACCGAATGGGTCTGGCCCGTGCCTATGACAAAGTCCTCCGGACTTTCCTGCTGGAGCATGGTATGCATGGCTTTCACGTATTCTCTGGCGTGCCCCCAGTCCCTTCTGGCCTCAAGATTGCCCAGATATAATTTATCCATGAGCCCTAACTTTATCTGAGCGGCGGCGGATGTGATCTTCCTTGTGACGAACTCGAATCCCCTTCTCGGTGATTCGTGGTTGAACAGTATCCCGCTGCAGGTAAATAAATTATACGCCTCCCGGTAATTCCTGGTGAGATCATACCCGGCCACCTTTGATATCCCGTATATCGAACGGGGGTGAAACCGGGTCAACTCGTTCTGAGGGACCTCCTCGGCCTTACCGAACATCTCGCTTGAAGCCGCGAAATACAGCTTACACCCGGGACACGCGTTCTTAAGCGAGGAAAGGATAAAATGCGTCCCGTTTATGTTGACGTTAAAGGTGGAAAACTCATCCTCGAACGAATAACTGACAAAGCTCTGCGCCGCGAGATGATAACATTCGTCCGGCTGCACTTCGACCATGATCTTATAGATACTGGGATAACTTTCCAGGGAACCGCAATGAAGCTTCAGACGGTCCTGTATGTCGCGGAGGCGCCATAACCTGTGCCTCTGGTCCTCCAGCGCCACTCTCCTTATGATGCCGTGCACCTCGTACCCAAGGCCCAGGAGGTATTCCGCCAGATAACTGCCGTCCTGGCCGGTTATGCCGGTTATCAAGGCTTTCTTGCTCATCGGTTACCGCTCCCTGTATCTAATGTGGGCTGTGCCATGTTTATCCGGGGTAATTGTTCCTGAACCATTCGACGACCTTTTTCAGGCCTTCATCAAGGCCTACTTTCGGTTCCCATCCGAGTTTTTCCTTCGCTCTGGTGATGTCCGGCCTTCTCACCCTTGGATCATTGACCGGCAGGTCCTCAAAGACTATCCCGCTTTTGCATCCGGTGATCTCCTTGATCCTGTTCGCGAAATCCAGGACGCTCAACTCAACCGGATTACCGATGTTCACGGGTCCGTTAAGGTCCGAATCCATCAGTCTCATTATCCCCTCGACCAGGTCCGACACGTAGCAGAAACTCCTGGTCTGGGTCCCGTCGCCGTAAATGGTCAGATCTTTATCCCTGAGCGCCTGGTCGATGAAGTTCGGGACCACTCTGCCGTCATGATGCCGCATACGCTCTCCGTACGTGTTGAATATCCGCGCTATCCTGACGTCAATGCCGTGGCTTCTGTGATACGCGAGCGTGATGGCCTCGGCAAAACGCTTTGCCTCGTCATACACGCCCCGCGGTCCGGTGGAATTCACGTTCCCCCAGTATGATTCGGGCTGCGGATTGACAAGAGGGTCGCCGTACACCTCGGACGTGGACGCCAGAAGGAACTTCGCGCCGTGCTGTTTCGCCACGCCGAGAGAATTATGCGTCCCCAGGGACCCAACCTTCAACGTCTTTATCGGATGGGTCAGATAATCCACGGGGCTGGCCGGAGAGGCGAAATGAAGGACATAATCGATACTGCCTTTGACAAAGATATAGTTCGATACATCATGCTTCACGAACTCAAAACCCGGATTTCCGGCAAGGTGCGCTATGTTGTCGACCCTGCCTGTTATAAGGTTATCCATGCATACTACCTGATGCCCGTGTTCAAGAAGTCTGTCCGCCAGATGTGACCCGATGAACCCCGCGCCGCCGGTCAATAATATCCTCATCTTCTCTCCCCCTCCGCTGATCTTAACCCCGCCTACCCCACGAACCATTCAACCGTTCTTTTGAGCCCCTCATGGAAGTCAACAGCCGGTTCAACGTGAAGGACGTCCCGCAAATTGCTGATATCCGCATATGTTCTCAGAACGTCGCCCGGACGCCTGGGGCCGTGGACAGATTCGATGTCCTTGCCCATTATCTTTTTCAGGGATTCGGCCACATCTATAACGGAAAAATCGTCGCCGCAGGCCACGTTGAATACCCTGCCGGAGGCTTCCGGCACCTCGCACGCGGCAAGATTGGCGTGCACGACGTTCAAAACATAGGTAAAGTCCCTTGACTGCTTCCCGTCGCCGTCGATGATACACGGCTCATTGTTGTTCAGCCTTGAAATAAAAGCCGGTATTACCGCCGAATATTTCGACTCCGGGTTCTGCCTGGGCCCGAACACGTTAAAATACCTCAAAGAAACCGTCTCCAGCCCGAAAGTGGCGCTGAACATCCTGCAATAATGTTCAGCCGCGAGCTTGCTTACGGCGTAAGGCGATATGGGATCAGGCGTGATCGTCTCGTCCTGCGGATATTTATCGCAATTCCCGTAAGCGGAACTGCTGGAAGCGTATACCAGTCTTTTTACTCCCGCGTCTTTGGCAAGTAAGAGCAGGTTCAACGTGCCGTTGACGTTCACGTCATTCGTCGGGACCGGCTGTTCCACACTTTTCGCAACGCTTCTCAACGCGGCCTGGTGCACCACGTAGTACACGTCCTTGAGGGCCTTTTTGACGTCTTCCCCGTTCCGGATATCGCCTTTCTGGAATTCTATCTTATCCATGAACGGTTCGATCTTTTCCATGCTCCCGGTGGAAAGATCATCAAGCACGCGGACGTCTTCTCCTCTCTTTACGAGTTCTTCCACGATATTCGACCCGATAAACCCTGCACCGCCCGTTACCAGATACTTTTTCATGTTCTTCTCCTTTTTTTACAGATCGCTTGGCCGGGATCCCTCCTACAGCTTGACGATATTGTCCCCCTTGATATTCGATCTCGCGAAAGCGTTCCTGGTATCAAGAATAAGCCGGGCGTTGTCGGCGATCATCCTGTAATCCATGCCGCTGTGATCGGCCACTATCAGAACAATGTCCTGCCTTTTCAGGCACGGGGACGACAATCCGCTCGACCTCAACTTCAGCCCGTGGAGATCGAGGCGCGGGATATACGGGTCATGATATGACACCTTCGCCTTTTTCTTCTGGAGTATGTCGATTATCTCCAGGGCCGGTGATTCCCGCAGGTCATTTACATCCCTCTTGTATGTAACGCCGATTATGAATATCCGGGAATCTTTGATCTTTTTCCTGCCGGCGGCCAGCATCCTGCCGATCCTCTTGACGATGTTCCCCGGAACATTACGGTTCACTTCAGCGGCAAGATCGATCATTTTCGTCTTGAACCCGACCGTCTGCGCCTTCCATGAAAGGTACATGGGGTCGGCCGGTATACAGTGCCCGCCTATGCCCGGTCCCGGATAAAACGGCATGAAGCCGAAAGGTTTCGTCCCCGCCGCTTTGATCACTTCCCAGACGTCTATGCCCAGTCTGTGGCAAAGATCGGCGAATTCGTTGATAAGCCCGATATTGACGATACGGAACGTGTTTTCCAGCAGTTTCGTGACCTCCGCGGCCTCGGGATTTGAAACCCCTACCACTTTTTTTATCACCTGCGAATATAACAGCCTTCCGAGCTCTGTCCCGTATTTCGTAAAACCGCCTATGACCTTGGGGATGTTCGTGAAATCATATTTCGGGTTGCCCGGATCTATCCTTTCCGGGGAAAAAGCGAGGTAAAAATCCCTGTCAGCCTTCAGGCCTCTCTTCTCGAGAACAGGCAATATCACTTCACGCGTCGTCCCCGGATATGTGGTGCTTTCAAGTATGATCATCTGTCCTGACCGCAGATGCCTGCTCAGCGTCCTGCTGGCGCTTATGACATACGAGATGTTCGGCTCTTTTGTTTTCCTTAAAGGGGTAGGCACGCATACGATAATGGCGTCAGAGCCATCCAGCACCTTTTCATCCATCGTAACGTAAAACGGCTTTTTCTTTCGTAACACGCGGGATATATCCTCCGAGGATATATCGTTTATGTAAGATATCCCCTTTTTCAGTTTCTTTACGCGATTGGCATTCGTGTCCAGCCCGTTCACCTTGAAACCTTTTTTGCAGAATTCCAGGGCTATGGGCAGGCCCACATATCCCAGACCGACTACCGTAACGACCGCGGTCCTGCTTTTTATCTTTTTTTTCAGATCCAAATAAACACTCACTTTAACCTCCTCTGTCAACCCTCGATTCCCAACTCCCGACTCCCCCAAGATACTCCTCCAGCGCTTCCTTCCAGGGACGCATAATATATCCCGTTGCCCTGCTGAATTTTCCATTGTCCAGAACCGAAAAACAGGGCCTTTTCGCGGGCCTGGCAAGTTCATCTGAGGCGACCTTCTCTATAACGGCCTCTTTAAATCCCTTATAACCCGTTATATATTCGGCGAATTCATACCATGAACACCGGCCGGAATTAGACACATGGAAAATATCCCGGCCCGGCACTCTCCCGGAGCACAGAAATCCCGCCAAAGCCGCGGACAGGTCCTTTGTATATGTGGGAGAACCTGTCTGGTCGTTCACCACCCTGAGCCTTTCCCCTGACGCGGCTTTTGACAGTATGGTATCGACAAAATTCCTGCCGTTCCTGCCAAAAAGCCAGCTTGTCCTCACAATGGCGTAAGCCGATGAACCGCTCTTAACGACCTCTTCCGCCTCATATTTTGTCCTGCCGTAAACGCTGACCGGGCAGGGATCATCGTCCTCCATATACGGTTCCCTCTTGTTACCGTCAAAGACAAAATCCGTGCTTATGAACATCACGGGAATATTCCGGCCGGCCGCCGCGTTTACAATGTTCCGCGTTCCCTTCACATTGACAGCTTCGGCTTTTTCCGGATCCCTTTCACACCCGTCAACATCGGTCCATGCCGCGGCATGGATCACCAGATCAGGCTTCTCCCCCTCCATTATCCGGCCGATCTCATCAGCGTCTATTACACTCGCGCTGTGAAAAGCATGGACCTTGACAGGGGGAACGTTAATATCCACGCCCGCTATATCGTGATCCTTCGCAAGGGCTTTGCAAAGGTCTGTCCCCAGCATTCCGCTCGAACCGGTAATGAGTATTTTCATGCGTAAACTCTGTTGCTGTTCCTTACCACTTGATGATCTCCGCCCTGTCCTTAAGCGGCGCCCACCAGGGCTTGTGTGTTTCGTACCAGTCAACCGTCCGGCGGAGTGCGGCGCTAAAATCAGCCTCAGGGGCCCAGCCCAGCTCCTTTATCTTTGACGAGTCAAGCGCGTATCGCCGGTCATGTCCGGGCCTGTCGTTGACAGGCTGAATACGGTCCGTGTCTTTGCCCATGATGGATAATATCCGATGCGTAAGCTCAAGGTTGCTCAGGCAGTTATCGCCGCCTATATTGTATATCTCGCCGGGTTTCCCTTCACGCAATATCAGGCTTAGCGCATTACAGTTGTCCAGCACAGACAGCCAGTCACGCACATTCCCGCCGTCACCGTAAAGAGGGACCTTTTCTCCCCTGAGCAGATTAGTTATAAAAAGAGGCATCATTTTTTCAGGATACTGGTAAGGCCCGAAATTATTGGAACTCCTTGTAACAATAACCGGCAATTTATATGTTGAGTAATACGATAACGCCAGAAGGTCCCCGGCGGCTTTTGTCGCTGAATAGGGGCTGTTGGGCCTCAAAACATCATCCTCGGCCGATACCCCCTCTGGAACGCTCCCATAAACCTCATCGGTCCCTATCTGAATGACCTTCGACACCCCCGCGCCCTTAGCGGCCTCCATGAGCACCTTTACCCCGTGGACATTTGTCATTAAAAAATCCTCCGGGTACTTTATGGACCTGTCGACATGGCTTTCCGCGGCAAAGTTTACCACGGTATCCACCCCTCCCATCAGATCTTCCACCAGTTTTCTGTCGCATATGTCGCCTTTGACAAAAGAATACCCGGGACCATCCGCTACATCCTTAAGATTCTCCGGATTACCGCAGTATGTGAGCTTATCGAGATTGAGCACACTGATATCTTCATGTTCCGCAAGGATGTGACGTATGAAATTCGAACCTATAAAACCGCATCCGCCCGTCACAAGTATCTTCATCTGATCACCTTATTTTATTCTTTTATCCACGATGACATGCGGGGGCCATCCTCATCCTTTATCTTTCGTCCCCCGCTCCTTCTCCGCCACGAGCTGACCGGCCCTGAGAAGCGACTCAAACGTCCCCGCGTCCGTCCACCAGCCGTCAAGTATCGAATAAGTCAACTCGCCTTTTCGCAAATACCGGTTATTCACATCAGTGATCTCCAGCTCCCGGCGTTCCGATGGTTCCAGTGTCCGGATAATATCAAATATCTGTTTATCGTACATATATATCCCCGTGACCGCGTAATTGGTCCCGGGATCTTCAGGCTTTTCCTCAATGCCCGCGATCCTGTCCCCTTCGAATGTCACGACCCCGAATCTTTCGGGATTGGGCACTTCCTTTAAGAGGATCTTTGCCCCTTCAGGCTGGCCGGCAAATTCCCTGACCTCTTTTTTTATGTCCTTTTCTATGATATTATCCCCCAGGATAACGACTAATTTATCTCCCTCGGCAAAATGTTCCACAAGGCTCAATGCTTCGGCAATACCGCCTTCCTTTTCCTGATAAGCATAATTGACGCCTTTGAGCCCGAACTCATCGCCATTCCCCAGGAGACGCAGAAAATCACCGGCATGATTTCCGCCGGTTACGACCATGATCTCTCTCACGCCCGCATTGACAAGCGTCATTATGGGGTAATAGACCATGGGTTTGTTATAGACGGGCAAAAGGTGTTTGTTCGTTATTTTCGTAAGTGGATACAGCCGCGTGCCGAGGCCGCCGGCCAGTACTACGCCTTTCATGTTACACCTCGCATTCAGCTTCTGCTCCCCGGACACTCACTTCCGCCAGTCAAACGGTATATCGTTCTCAAACGGGTCGAGCCTGTATTCGTCCGGATCCTCATGGTTATACGGTTCCGTGACCGTGTTTATCACCAGCGCTTCTTCGGCGCTGACGCACTTGAACCCGTGATAGACCTCCGGCGGTATCTGGACAAGAAGCGGGTCATCCAACGAGATACGGTATTCCTCCGCCTTACCAAAAGTCGAAGAACCCCGGCGCGCGTCATACAGGCCGAGCCGCATCTCTCCTTTAACACACGTGAAATTATCCGTCTGTATCTTGTGATAATGCCAGGCTTTTACCACCCCGGGATAAGCCGTGGTCATATATACCTGGCCGAACTTTTGAAATGTTTCATCGTCACTGCGTAATATCTCCATCAGCCGGCCGCGTTCGTCAGGAATTATTTTCAGTTTCTTCAGCTTAACGCCGTCTATCATCCGTTACCTCCTGTCCTACCCCCGCCCCATGCCCGCGTATCTGAATCCCATGTTTTTCAGCTTCGCGGGGTCGTAGATATTCCTGCCGTCCATGACGACAGGCTGCCTCATGATCTCCTTTATCCGATCCCACTCGATCTCTTTGAACTCGTTCCACTCGGTCATGAGAACAACGCAATCGCTTGATTCCGCCGCCTCATATATGTCCCGGCAATAGATCACCCGGTCTCCGAGCTCGGCTCTGGCCCTGTCCATGGCCGCGGGATCAAAAACCTTGATCCTGACTCCCTCGTCCAGGAGTTTCCGGATGATATCCATGGCAGGCGCGGACCGAATATCATCGGTATTCGGTTTGAACGCCAGGCCCCACACGCCTATGACCTTATCAGGAAGATTCCACAACATGCTCTCGATCTTCCTGATCACGATCTCCTTCTGCATCTCATTGATACGCTGCACTTCCCGCAATAGACCGAACGGGTATCCGAGCTTCTCGGCAATATAAATAAAAGCCTTCAGGTCCTTCGGGAAACAGGAGCCGCCGAACCCGATACCGGCTTTTAAAAAATTCATATTGATGCGGGAATCCAGCCCTATACCTTCGGCCACGGCATTCACATCGGTACCGACCTTCTCGCATATATTGCTCAACGCGTTGATAAAGGATATCTTTGTCGCCAGGAAAGAATTCGACGCGTGTTTGATGATCTCGGCGCCTCTTATATTCGTCACAACGATCCTTGTATCAAGCGGTTCATACAGTTCCCGCAGCAGTTCTTCCGCTTTTTTCGACTCTACGCCGATCACCACCCTGTCCGGGTTCATGAAATCGTCTATTGCCGTGCCCTCCCGCAGGAATTCGGGGTTGGAAGCTATGTCAAAATCGCTTGCCTTCATCTTGAACGTGTCTATCGTCATCCTTACCCATTCACCGGTCGCTACCGGAACAGTGCTTTTTTCCACTATAAGTTTGTAGGAATCGACGCATCCGGCTATAATCCTTGAAACTTTCTCCATGGCCGTAAGGTCCGCGCTGCCGTCCTCTTTCGGAGGGGTCCCTACGCAGATAAATATGATATCGGAAGCCCTCACCGCTCCCTCGAGTTCGGCGGTAAAGTTTAACCTTCCCTTTTCACGGTTTTTTCTTATCAGTTCCTCAAGCCCCGGCTCGTATATGGGGACCCCTCCGGCATTAAGCGTCTCGATCTTCTTCTCATCGTTATCCGCGCATATAACCTCGTTCCCAAGCTCAGCGAAACAGGTCCCGGTAACCAGGCCCACATATCCGGTGCCTATAATAGTGATCTTCATGAAACCCCTTTATAATTATATATAACCCGTGACTAACCGGGTAGTTACCATGATCTAATCCCCCGCAAAACAAGAATGAAATGAAATTATAGCATATCCGGGCACAGGGCGCAACCATACAACGTTAATCCCCATACAAAGTTAACATCAACGGGAGCTTGAGCCGGCGGGGTGTTTGGCAAAGGAACGGTTAAGGCCGATCTGCATGTCGGGAAAAGCCTTGATCTTGAAAGCTATCCAGAACGTATGTTCATCT
>DAOVKF010000009.1 GCA_030631915.1 Candidatus Omnitrophota bacterium | reverse complement strand
TTCCCGGACAAAGGCGGCAAGTATATCCCCGAACTTCCCGAGGACCTCTTTGCTGTAAGGTTTGATATCCTGAAAATGCGGATCCAGGGTTACATAAGGACGGAATTGCTGCAAACAGTATCTTTCAGCGCCTTTCACGATCTCACCTATCGCGGCGATATCCTCTTCTTCGACTATCCCGGGCACGCATGTCGTCCGGAATTCATACGGGACCGGCGACTCCATTATGCTCCGGATACTTTGCGAGACCGATCCGACGATTGCACTTATATCCGTGACCAGGGAATATTTCGGAAAAGACGTCTTTATGTCCAGGGCGACGTAATCCAGGCATTTATCGCTCAAGAGTCCTTCCATCTGGACGGGGTTCGAGCCGTTCGTATCAAGTTTGACCCTGAACCCCTGTTCTTTCAGCTTTTTTATAAATCCGGGCAGATCGTCGTATACCGTCGGTTCTCCTCCGGTTATGACGACCCCCTCTATCATCGCTTTCCGCCCGGACAGAAAATCAAAGACCTCTTTTTCGGACAGATCAGTCTGTTTCTCGAAACCCACCAGACTTGGATTCTGACAATAGCTGCACCGGAAATTGCACCCCTGAACGAACACCACGGAACACAGATATCCCGGAAAATCAACAAGGGACAGTTTTTGAAATCCTGCTATTATCATCTTTTTTCTGCGTGGTCCCCAGGTTGAATTTCTTTCTGTCCCGGAATTCCTCGACCTTCCCTTTATTCCACGCCTGGACGGGACGGAAAAAACCCGTAACGCGCGAAAATACCTCTACCCTGCATTTCTTCCCGTTCATATAAAGATCTCCTCCTCAACGTTTTCCCCTGCTTCATCCGGATCATAGGGACATTTAAAATGTTCTCCGGGTATGTACCCGTGAACAGAACATATGGTGAACGACGGCGAGATCGTGTAATACGGCAACCTGTATGTCTCCGCGATCTTTCGAACAAGTTTTTTACAGACCTCGCTGTCCTCTATCCTTTCCCCGAGGAATATGTGATACACCGTCCCTCCGGTATAAAGCGACTGTATCTCATCCTGATGGTCCATGGCCCAGAACAGGTCATCGGTATAATTTACCGGAAGGTTCGAGGAATTCGTATAATACGGCTCTTCTGTCCCCTGTGTCACGATACCCGGACATTTTGCCCTGTCCAGCTTTGCCAGACGATATGCCGTTCCCTCCGCCGGCGTCGCTTCCAGATTATACATCTGCCCTGTCTCCTCCTGGAATTCCACCATGCGTTTCCTGATATGGTTCATTATCTCAAGCGCGAAGGCTTTTCCTTTCTCGCTGCCTATGTCCTCCTTTAAAAGGTTCGAACACGCTTCATTTACGCCGATTATCCCTATCGTCGAAAAATGGTTCGCCCAGTACGTGCCGAACCTCTTTTTAATATCGTCGAGGTAATGCCGCGAATAGGGATACAGCCCCTCATCGGTAAGGTGCTCGAGTATCTTTCTCTTTATTTCAAGAGACTCCTTTGATACCTGCAGGAGGCCGTCAAGCCCTTTGAAGAATTCATCCCTGTTTTCCGACAGATACGCGAGTCTCGGCATGTTGAGCGTGACGACCCCGATAGAACCGGTCAGCGGATTGGACCCAAAAAGGCCTCCGCCTCTTTTGCGCAGTTCCCTGTTATCAAGCCGCAGGCGGCAGCACATACTCCGCGCGTCATCGGGGTCCATATCGCTGTTGACAAAATTCGAAAAATACGGAATGCCGTACTTCGCCGTCATCTTCCATAACCCGTCAAGATCCGGATTATCCCAGTCAAAATCCTTGGTTATATTATATGTGGGTATCGGGAATGAAAAGATCCTTCCTTTAGCGTCTCCCTGGATCATTACCTCGCAAAAAGCCCTGTTAATAAGATCCGCCTCATGCTGGAAATCGCCGTATTTTTTATCCTTTATCTTTCCTCCGACGACCACGGCCTCGTCCCTGAACGACTTCGGGATCAAAAGGTCCATGGTGATATTCGTGAACGGCGTCTGAAAACCTACCCGGGTAGGCACGTTGATATTAAAGATGAATTCCTGCATATACTGCCTGATCTGGCCATAATCAAGTTTGTCATAGTAAACAAACGGGGCCAGAAGGGTATCAAAATTCGAAAATGCCTGCGCCCCGGCGGCTTCTCCCTGGAGTGTGTAGAAAAAATTGACTATCTGGCCCAGGGCGACCCTGAAATGCCTCGGCGGTTTTGATTCCACCTTTCCGTAAGCGCCGCCGAATCCCCGGACAAGAAGATCCTTAAGGTCCCAGCCGCAGCAGTACGGGCTTATGGAGCCAAGGTCATGAATATGTATCTCGCCTGCCAGGTGTCTTTCGGCTATGCTTTTGGGATAAATGCGATCCAGCCAGTATTTGCTGGATACGGTCGTGGATATGAAATTATTCAGCCCCTGAAGGGAATAGGCCATGTTCGCGTTTTCCTTGACGCGCCAGTCCTTCTGCTCTATATAATCATCCACCATGTTAACGGCGTCGCTGAGAAGTTCCCTGGTCTGCCGCAATTTCGCGTGCTGTTCACGGTATAAGATATACGCTTTCGCCGTCCTGGCATGGCCGTTCTCAATAAGCACTTTTTCGACAAGGTCCTGAACGGTCTCGACAGTGGGCACCCGGCCTTGTTTATAAACCGCATCCAGAAAAGATACCGTCTGCCTGGTTATGTTCTGCGCCTTTTTTACGTCCTCTCCGCCCACGGCCCTGGCAGCGGAAATAACCACTTTTTCGATCTTTTTCGGATCAAAGGGCTCCAGCCGCCCGTCTCTTTTTCTTATAAATTTAATGGAAGTCGAATACATGTTTTTTCTCCTCTTCGGGTGTGTTTTGCCATGGCTCACGGTAACGAACAGCAAAAAATATACCATATATTGGCATCTTTGTCAAGCTGAGCACAATATATAGTTAGCACGAAAAAGGCCGGTTTTTGCCTTACCCGGGTATTATCACCTGTTTTGCGGATATCGCGTTAAGAAATAATGTCGGGAATGAGGTACTGGCGAACATTGCCTGATCGCGTAACATCATCACGATATTCGATCGCTCTTCACTTTTCTATCCAGAATATCCTTTACGGCTTTTTGAAGCTGCTCGCGATCATCCGGTTTGCCGATCACGCCGTCAACTTTCTTCCTTATAGAGGCGTCTATCGTACTAAAATCATCGGAATAAATGGAGTATATAAGCAGCGGCAAACCGGGTTTCACCCTTGTAATGTTATCCACAAGTGTTTCTCCGTTCATACCGGGCATCTTGAAATCCATTATGACCAGATTAAAATCCGTCTCTTTTATTTTTTGCATTCCCTCCCGGCCTGAATAAGCTGTCGTTACTCCATATTCACCGCTAATTTCTAAATTCAATTTTACCAGTTTACAGAGAGCTTCCTCATCGTCTATAAATAAGATCTTCTTTTTATCCATGCCTCTCTCCTTCAGTTTCATTAATTAGCGGCAAAGCGATAATGACCTTTACTCCCCGGTCTTCTTTGCTCTCCATCTCGATGACTCCGTTATGCCTTTCAACGATGGACCGTGTAATGGTCAAACCCAAGCCCGTCCCCTCGCCGGGCTCCCTGGTGGTAAAAAAAGGATCAAACACTTTGCTTAATTTATCCTCGGATATACCCGAACCCGTATTTTCTATCTCGCAGACAAGGATCCTATCCCCGATCTTCATGAAATCTTCCTCTTTACTTCCGATAAGATCCTTTGTTTCTGTCAGCTTCCTGGTATATATCCTTGTGGTAAGTTCCCCCCCTTCGGGCATTGCCTGCAGCGCGTTTAAAAAGATGTTTAAAAAAACCTGCCTTATCTGATTCTCGTCTATCATGACCAAAGGGAGTCCGGGCGCAAAATCCTGAATTATTTTAACGCCCTTAAGCTTTAACTGCTGTCCCACGAGCTCAAGTGAGGTTTGAAGGACATCTTCCATCCCGCAGGGCTTAAGTTCCAGCGGGGCCGGCTTCGAGAAATTAAGTAAACCATGCACTATTTTGTCCGCCCTTATTACGGCCTTTCTACCAATGCTTAATATTTCGGACTGCTTTTTCTTATCGGCGCCTGTTGCCTTTTCCAGATAATTGATACACTGCATTATGATCCCCAGCGGATTCTTCACCTCATGCGCGACGCCTCCGGCCAGCATCCCCACGGCCCCCATCTTTGCCGATTGTATAAGCTGCTTCTGCGTCTCCTTAAGATCATGATACGCGGACTGGAGCTCCTTTTCCGCTTTCTTCGTCTCTGTGACATCCCTCCCGATCCAGATCACGCTCCTGATACTGCCATCGTCTTCCTTTATAGGCACCCCGATATCTTCCCACCATTCTTCTGTGGCAGCGTCCGTAGACTCAGGAGGCAGCACCTCTTTCTCGATGTGCCCGGTATCAATGCTTCTTTTGGCCGGACACGACGGACACGGATCTACCCTTCCCTTGAAGGCCTTGTAGCACGGCTGCCCCACCGCGTCAGGGTTCCTCCTGATAGCCGCTTTGTTCGCCCAGAGAATGTTCATATCAGTGTCCAGCTGCATGATCAGGTCGGGGGACCCGTCCAGTATGGCTTTCAACTGTTCGGTTGTTTCCTGTAATTTCTGCTGGATTTTACGCCGTCTTTCAATTTCCCGGTTAAGATTATGCACAGAAGTGGTCGTCTTCTTCAGGTTGTCCGTCATGATATCAAACGCTCTTGAAAACTGACCGATCTCGTCCTTCGCGGATGTGCCTACCTTATGATCCAGATCGCCCTTGCCCACTATCTCCGTTCCTTCGAATAATTTACGGATCGGTTTGGCGATTATCTCTGAAATGAACCTCCCCATTAACAGGCCCAATGCCGAGATAAAAAGTGTTATAAGGATAAATATCCATCTTAACCTGCCAAGAGGCGCGAGCGCCTCTTTCTCATCAATCTCCGCCACAAGGACCCACGGCATTTCCGATATATGCGCGTGTACCCCCAGAACCTTAACTCCCCTGTAATTTATATATACCAAAGGTTTGCACCCGAAGCGCACGGAGTGCTCATGGGGCCCTGGATATCCGAGATGCTCATGATGCTCATGATGCTCATGGCGCTCATCGCCATGTTCTTCAGTAACGTTCAACTTTTCTTCTGTGAACCTTGCACCGCCTCTTACGGTAAGAAAGGTGTCCTCCATAAAACGGGAAGGGGTTATCATGTAACCGTCCTCATTCAGGATATAGATCTCCCCTGTCTCACCTAAACCGGTTCTATCAGCGGCTATCCTGTTCAACATATCCAGATTGAGCCTGCTGACAACTACACCTAAAAACTTTCCTGTTTTACTGGCCGTGATCGGAGCTGAAATGGCTATCGCCCCTTTTTGCATGGTCTTTAAAAAATATACGTCTTTGATATACGGCCCTGCTTTCGCTCCCAGAAAATAAGCGTCACCAGACCTGTCCAGACCGATCTCATCCCTGTTGCTTGAAGCGGCAATACTGCCGTTCGCGTTCAGGATAAAGACTTCATACAGATATTTACATGCTCCTTTTGTGTGCTGCAGTCTTTTTACGGCTATATCCAGTTTGTGGGGGTACGCGGCATCTTTTTCATCCGCGGATAACAGGTTCCGCAAGACCATGCTCTGCGATAATTGCACTGTGGCCCTCTTTTGCAGGTCCAGAAATGTCTCTACGTGCAGGACCCTGGAGCGGAGAGTCGCGCTTAAATGGTTAAATATCGCTTCTTCCAGATCTCTTTTCTGCGTAATATACGCGAAGGGCAATACACTACCCGCGAGAAGCAGGACCGTCACGAAAAATACGATGCTTATTTTACTGGCTACCTTCATTTTACCCCAGTTATTTGCTTTTGCGTTATCGCGTCTCTGTAAACGGATATTTCGATGAAGGTCATCGGTAAAAAATAGGTCCCTCGAACCATCCTGTCCGTCATGTTCTCGGGATCAAATTTTGCATTCGCGAAATTTGGCGGAGAGGCAGGGATTCGAACCCTGGGGACGTTGCCGCCCACACGCTCTCCAAGCGCGCGCTTTCGGCCACTCAGCCACCTCTCCGCGGCTTTCCTTTGATCCGGGATCTGCAAGAAATCGGGACAAAAATATTTTTCGGGGCCTATCCCCCGAAACTTTCCATGGCCTGCCGCTCGGTATCATACGCTTCCATGACCCTGTCAAGCCGGGTGATCCGAAACACGTTCCGAGCTTCATCTGACAGCTCGCACAGTTTTACGTCCCCCTGCCCGCTTCTCACATCTTTCGCGAAAAATATGATCGTCGCTATCATAAGTGACGACAAAAATCCTATCTCCGACATATTAAATATGAATTTTCTGTTGCCACTCTCCAGCAACCCGGCAAGATCCTTCTTGAGCTCTTCGCGCTGCCTGAGATCGACCATATTGAAACGGAATCTTACGACAGTTATGTCCCCTGTCTGTTCGTTTGAAAAATATTTCATAGCGGCTCCTGATTTTACCGGACACTTCGCGTACGCTGATATATTCTACATATCCTTCTGTTTTTTGTCACGAAGTTTTCTTCGCCGATATTTATTATTGTCCAGAATGAGGGGATTCTGGTAAAATAGGAAAAAGCGGAGGACTTCGCAGCAACGATCCAGGAGTTCGCAGTTGCCCCAGTTGCCCGCTTTTATATGGTCTGTGTTTTCTCGGAGAGGTGGCAGAGCGGTTGAATGCAGCGGTCTCGAAAACCGTTGTGGAGTTTTATTGTTCTTTTAGATTTTTTATGCGGAGGGGTGGCAGAGCGGCTTAATGCACTGGTTTCGAAAACCAGCATACTTAACGGTATCGGGGGTTCAAATCCTCTCCCCTCCGCCAATATTAGTAAGGGGAGTTCGAATCTCCCCCTCTCCGCCATTTATGGGGACGGTTCTCGAATTGATCCCCGGGTGGGGATATTCCTAATCCCAGGCCTGTCCCTAGTTTTAATCCTGGGCCTGTCCCCCTTTTCATTTTTTGAAAGTTTCACGTTAAAGGCAGAACCGACTCACTAATGACTTACTTCTTAATGAAATCGTCTTGTAGGGGGACAGGTCCAGGATTAAAACTAGGGACAGGTCGGGGATTGATTCTGGGGACACCCCTGGGTTTAATTTTTCCCCCGGCCGGGGATCAATTCGAGAACCGTCCCCATTATAAAAGATCTTCGAGCACGTCGAGTATCCTGCCCATGCCTTCGGTCTTTAAAACGAACGCGTCGGCTTCTCTGCCGTACACAGAGTTCCTGTATTCCTCGTACCCGGTATAAATGATCAGCTTTGATGCCGGAGAAATAGAACGGACCGTCTCAAAAACACTTATACCGCCCTTCTGGGGCATGACCAGGTCCAATAGTATGGCGTCAATATCCTGGTTTTCCTTTAGATACGCAACAAGCGCAAACCCGTCACCAACGCTGTCAACGCTGTATCCCGCATCTGCCAGCCCGCCCTTTAACACCTTGCAGATCTCCTCATTATCATCGGCCACGATTATTTTCTTCTGATTTTCATTCATTATTCGCCACTCCCTCCCTTTTGACGGGTAAACATATCGAGAATGTCGTCCCTTTTCCGGGATCACTCGTAAACTCCAGCTTTCCGCTATGGCTTTCGATCAACATCTTTGCAAGCGGTAACCCCAGTCCCGTGCCTTTGGGCTTACTGCTGTAAAGTGGTTCAAATATCAGGTCCCTCTCCTCCGGTCTTATGCCCGGACCGTCATCCTCGATCTCGATACATACCTTCCCGCTTTTCTCTCCATGGGTCCGAAAAGTCAATATTCCGTTTCCTTTCATGGCTATTATAGCATTGTTGGCAATATTTAAAAAGGCATGTCTCATCTGATTGGGGTCCACTTTGACCCGAGGCAGTTCCATAAGCTCTTTCTTTACTTCGACCAGCGCGGGAATATCCAGCTCCGCTATGGTACGGTTTATGAGCTTGCGTATGTCAATTTCCTCGACTTTAGGCATCCTTGTCCTGGCAAATCCCATTATATCCCTGATTATTTGATCAATAACGGTTATTTCTTTCCGGAGCATAGTCAAATATTTTTCGATATCCTCGTTTTTCAAGTGTTCGACCTTTTTCCCCAGACAGTACGCCGCGTTGCTCAGGACTCCCAGCGGGTTGCGCAATTCGTGAGTAACGCTCCCTGCCAGTCTGCCCAGGAAGGCCAGCTTTTCGCTTCTGTGTAACTTCTGGTTGATGTGCATCAACTCCTCGGTCCTTTCCCTGACCTTTTCTTCAAGGCGGTCATGGGCCTCCCTCAACTGCGCGCTCATCTCGTTCAGGTCATCTATCATAAAGACCATGGACCCCTGTGTTTCCCTTAATTTTTCTATCTGCTCCTCCAGGTCTCTCCTGATCGCGTCCACTTCCCTTTCTTTCTTCTCGATATATCTTCTCGCGGAATTCCTTACATGCTCGTTCTCGTCCGTTTTTTTCTTCAGCGCCTTCGCCATGCTTCGCAGACGCTCTGTCCTGGCCGCGGTCCTTTGTTCCGCAACAAGTATCTCTTCTTCCATTCCGCTTCTTACCTTTGAAAAGATTCCCGTTTCCAGGGACAAGAAAGAGAACACGGCCCCGATAACAACGACTCCCATGCCGGAAAAATAACCTTGCCCGCTGACTTCCGCGGCGCCCGGGATCACGAATCCGGGAACGAATATCCCCTTATGCGCCATCAGCCTGACGGAAAAATAACAGAAGGCCGCGAATGCCGTCACTGCCATACCCCGCATACGTTTCATCAATATGTTCGCATAGACCAGTTCGAACAGCAAAAGCGCGGCCGCCACCCATGCTGTTCCGGCCAGAAGGCGCATGAGGACAGCGGCACAGGCTATACCGGCAAAGTAATAACCAAAATGGGCATTTGCCAGGCTTTTCCGCGTCCGGATCATCCCTTTTCCGAAAAGCACGAAATATGCGATACAGACCAAAAGCCACACAAGGAGGACGAGAAATATTTCTCCGCTTATCCTGAAGCCGGAAATTTCACGCAGCCATCCGAAACATAACAATATCACCAAAAGGTTCAGTATCCGGAACTCAAAAGAAACGGATAATATCCTCGCCGGATTTTGCGACCATCCCCCGAAACTGTCATTCTCCGGCATCCGCGCGCCGCTCATGGTTCCCCCTTGTCTGTGCCTGCTATATCTATCGTGACTGCTCAGGTCTCCGCACAATGAAGTAACGATCATTGACCATGTTCCTACCAGGGCCCCTCCGCCCGGTGTGGATCCTCCCCGTACGGAACATGGTCAACGATCGTTCGCCACGCCCCTGCCAGGGCCCCTTTGCCCGGTGTGGATCCTCCCTGTACGGAACATGGTCAACGACCTTATCTCTGATCATCTGAGCAGCTGCTGTCTATCTGTCTTTTTGCCCGGTTTAATTCCTCTCTCAATCGTTTGATCCTTTCCTCTCTTTCGATCGAAGCCCTGCGGAATCTCTCCAGTTCATCACGTCTTTTGTTCTGTTCCTCTCTTTCTCTGACCAGCTCGGATATATCCTTGATGACCGTCATTATGATCTTTTTCCCCCTGATCCGGAACGTGCTGAGCGTTAACCACACTTCCTTGTACGTACCGTCTTTACACACAATTACGGCTTTTAAACGCACAACACCCGTGAACATCAATTCTTCCTGTTTCTCCAGCAGCCCTGTCCTGTAAGAGGGGTGTATGAGCCTTTCAAAAGACCGCCCGATAAGTTCGCTGCCGCTATAGCCGGTTATCTCCTCTGTCACAGGGTTGACTTCCTCGACGATCTTATTTTTAAAATCATAGAGGATGACCATATCCCCCAAATTCTTGAACAGCTTTTCGTATCTTTCCTCTGATCTCACCAGATCCTGATATGATTCCTCTTCCCTGGTTATATTCTCGATCAGCACGTGAACCACAAGTTCCCCGGAATACCGGTCCCTTAAAAGCTGCGCGTTATACAGTATCCACTTTTCATTGCCCGCCAGTGTCCGCAGATGGTATACACGATCCCTGCGATCCCCCTGGTTTTGTACTAATTCCTCCCTGAGGCCCGCCTGGTTTCCCTCTTCCGCGTTGACAAAAAATTTCGATATATCATGCTTCAAAAGGTCTTTTTTTGACATGGTCAGATCGAGAATATCGAGCGATCCATCGTTCATCTCAAGGACCATTCCGTCTCTGTACCGGATCCTTATATATCCTATTGCAGCGCGGCCGATAAGCCTCAGGAGTACCCCTGTAAAACGATAATACCCATAGAGCTTTGTCCCTAAAAACACAACTATGATAAGGATTATAATATTGAACGCCAGCAAGCTCATAAGACTTCCCCTCTGAGACACTATTTGACTGCCGATCGCCTGCAGCAAGACCGCGAATCAAAGTATACCTAAACATATGGTGTAAAGCAAAAAGGGGTAACTCCCTGGTTTTTGAAATTAATTCCAGTCAGGCGCAAATGCCTTTTGCTTACAGCCCTGTGCGGAGCATGGCAAACGACAGCATCCCTGACTACTTGAGTAGTTCTGCTGTCTTGAAAATACCTTTGTAAAATTATTCAGTTAACTATATTCCTAACATTTTTATACCTTCTTCTTTTGAAAAGTCTTTAAATATCCTGCATGATCTTTCCCTGTTGAGTTTCGTAACGCTTTCTATTTAAAATGGTTCTGTTCATAGATTTTTCACCGGATCTCTTGCTTTTCAAAATATACTAACCTCCTTTTTTAATATTTACTTTTTTCTCCAAAAAGTTGCCATGGAATTATATTGTGCTATACTTGATAATAGAAAAGGAGAGATATGTATTTGATGGGGTTTTATGGGTCTTTTTATAGCTTTTCTCTCCCCCTTAAAAAACAAAATATAAAAGGTAAAAGAAAAGCTATGTTTTTATCAGTCCGCCTTTCCCGTTCACCATAGGAACAAATCTGACAGGTAATAACCTTTTTTGACTGAACCCGGTATCTGTGCGAACAATAAGATAAAGTTCCTGAAAATAGGCTCCGACCGGAATGACCATCCTCCCCCCGACTTTCAGTTGGTTCTTAAGTTCCTGCGGAACATGAACCGGCGCAGCTGTTACGATTATGGCGTCATATGGCGCATGCTCAGGCCACCCTTTATATCCATCCCCCCATCTGACGTTAATGTTCCTGTATCCGATCCGTTCCAGCCTGGACCGGGCAGAGTCGGCAAGCGGTTTTAAAATTTCGATCGTGTAGACCTCTTTTACTATTTCCGCAAGGACAGCCGCCTGATAACCGGAGCCGGTCCCTATTTCCAGAACCTCATCCTCCGGTCCCAGGCGCGCCGCTTCTGTCATGTACGCGACAATATACGGTTGTGATATGGTCTGGTCATACCCTATGGGCAAAGGCGAGTCTCTGTAAGCTTCATCCCGTAAATTCTGCGGGACAAAAAGATGTCTCTCAACCCTTGTCATGGCTTTAAGCACACTGTTGTCGGTGATACCGCGTTTTTTGAGCTGCCTGTCAACCATCTGTCTCCTCATGACCGCGAACAGGTCATTTTCCGCCGGCAGCATCTCTGTACGCGCGAAACAAGCGGATACCACCAGGACCATACACAGGCAAATTCTCTTCATACTTCCCCCTCTATCCTCGCACCGGCCAACTCCTGCCTCCCGACTCCTGCACCCTGCCAAGAGCTGCGCGCTATGAGCTAACTGCCTCCCGCCTGTACTCCGCTGCCAGCTGTCCGCAGGCGGCCAGGATATCTTTCCCCTTTGACTTTCTTACAGTTACGGTCACTTTTTTCGATCTTATTCTATCCCTGAACGCCTGCATCCGCTTGTGTCCGGTACGGTCCGTTTTGGGATCCATGCCCTCTGCCAGCGCTATCAGATTAACCTTTGCTCCAAGCTTCCCGGCGATCCGGGCCAGGTCTTCGGCATCTTTCAACGAATCGTTCTTTCCGCGGATAACCGTATATTCAAGCGTAACAACCCTGCCCATAGCCCGGCTGAACTCCTGACAGGCCGGGATCAGTACCTCCAGGGGATATTCGCGGTTAACAGGCACCAACTCGTCACGCAGTTCATTATTAGCCGCGTGCAGGGAAACGGATAATTCTATCTGCAGTCCGATCTCGCTTAACCTCCGTATACCGGGAACAATGCCGCATGTGGATATCGTGATCTTTCGGGCTCCCAGGTCGATCCCTTCGGGATGGTTAATAATACGTACGGCTTTTTCCACATTATCATAATTGTCCAGCGGCTCTCCCATTCCCATAAACACGACATTGGTTATACGAAATTTCTTCATCCTCCGGACACACAGGACCTGATTCACGATCTCGGCGGTTTCCAGGTCCCGGATAAACCCTTGTGAGCCGCTGGCACAGAAAGGACATCCGAACCTGCATCCCACCTGTGCGGACAGGCATAACGTCTTCCTGGCCTTCCCTTTTATAAGGACCGTTTCGACATGATTGCCGTCTTTGAGTTTCCACAAGAACTTCTCTGTGCCGTCCTTCGGCGACACAAGATGTTCCGCGCAGGATAAAGTAGAGATAACGAACCTTTTCCCCAGTTCCCGGGCCAGCTTTTGTGAAAGACCCGGCATTGCCTCAAAGCCGGCGGCGGTTCTTCTGTTTATGGCGGAAAATACCTGTCCTGCCCTGTACGCCGGCTCCGCCCTGAAAGGGGGCTCTTCCTTCAACTCTTCCAGAGTATAATTCAATATTTCTTTCTCTTTCTTCATATAATGTAGCATATACAAATCGCGGGTTATTTACAACCCAAAAAAGGGAGCTGACCCCTCTCCTGAATAAGAATTTTTTTCTCCGGAGATTTATGTTATAATCGGATATATGGCAAAGAGGCTCTCCGGCAGGTTAATAGTTGTTTCGAACCGCCTTCCTTATTATAAGGACGCGGACAGCGCGGGGAAACCCACATGGAAAAGATCTCCCGGAGGGCTTGTAACAGCGCTGGAACCCATAATAAGAGAAATAAACGGGCTCTGGGTGGGCTGGGACGGCGTGTTCCTCAAGCATGACCACTCCGCAAAGAGCGAGATCCGCAGTGCTTCACACCTCGGGATCCCCGGCACGAGAAAAGACTACAAACTTCTTCCTATCTCCTTAACGCGCAAGGAAATAGAGAAATATTACTCGCAGTTCTCCAACAATACCCTGTGGGGGCTGTTCCATTATTTTTTCGAAAAATCCTCCATTGATTATTCATCATGGGAAATTTATAAAAAGGTCAATGAAAAATTCGCCTTATCCATAAGCAAGGTCGCCGGCGAAAAAGACTATATATGGATAAATGATTTTCACCTCCTTCTGTGTCCTTTCTTTCTTCGCAGGATCAACCCGAAATACAAGATACATTTTTACCTGCATATCCCGTTCCCGCACGTGGATATCTTTTCGACCCTGCCCTGGGGGCGGGAGCTTCTGGACTCCTTAGCCTGCTGCGATTCCCTCGGGTTCCAGCACCCTCAATACATGAAAAACTACCAGGGCGTTGTCCAGGAACTCGGCGCCGGCAGGAAACCGGACAGACTTTCCGGAAAACCGGCCGAAGACACAAAACCCTTTACTTATGTAAACCCCATCAGCATTGATTTCGACAAATTCGATAAAACCTCCCGGAAAGTCCGGGTCAAAAAAAGAAAAAAAGAGCTTATAAAGCAGAACAACTATCTTAAGATGATACTGGGCGTGGACCGGCTGGACTATTCCAAGGGGATCAAACAAAAACTGCTGGGGATAGAGAAGCTTCTGGATACCTGTCCGGAACTGGCCGGGGAATTCTGTTTTTATCAACTGGCCATCCCGAGCAGGGAATCCGTGGCAGCCTACCGCAGCCTGAAAAAGGACATCGACGAGCTCGTGGGCAGGATCAACGGCAAATTCTCCACCGGAACATGGCACCCGATACAGTATATGTATACCAGCGTGCCTTTTGATGAACTTATAGCCTTTTATTCCGCCGCGGACATCGCTCTTATCACGCCTTTAAGGGACGGCATGAACCTGGTCTGCAAGGAATTTGTCGCTTCCCACTCGGATAATGACGGGGTACTTGTCCTGTCAAGGTTCGCCGGCGCCAGCATGGACCTCAAGAACAGCCTGGCGGTCAACCCCTACAGCATTGAGGACATATGTAAAGCGCTCCGCGAGGCGCTGGCCATGCCCGGAGCGGAGCGTAAAAGAAAAATGGAACGGATGCGCGAGAACGTCAGGACAAACGACATTAACGTGTGGTTCGATAAGATACTGTCCGTTTTCGAATATACGGAAAAAGAGGGGGAGTCCCATGTTTGACGACCAGAGCCGCCGATACAAAAATCAGCTTGTGCCGTTACAGCCCATTGACGTGGATAAATATAAAAAGTTCGTGGGCGACAAGGCCATTGAAGAACTGAAATGGCTGTCCGAGCCTTTGAAGGACAAAGTCTGGGCCAACGTCAATTCCACCTTTATCGGGGGTGGGGTGGCCGAAATGCTGCGCAGCATCGTCCCTTTCGCCAAAGGGCTGGGCATCAAATGCAGGTGGTTTGTCATAGAAGGAACGACCGAGTTTTTCACGGTGACAAAAAAATTTCACAATATGCTTCAGGGAAAAAAAGACAGGATAAGCATGGAAGAAATATTTCACGCCTACCTGGAGAACATTTATAACAACCTGAAACAGACCAAGATCCCCGCCCATATGGTGATTGTCCATGACCCGCAGCCGGCCGCGGCCATAATGAGCGGCAACATCTTTGGTTACGTTCTCTGGCGCTGCCACATAGACACCTCCGAGGCAAGCCGTCGTATCTGGCGGTTTCTGCTGCCGTATATAAATCAGTATGACGGCGCGATCTTCACCTGCCCCGAATTCGTAAAGGACGGCCTGCACATACCGGAATACTGCATTACCCCGGCCATCGACCCCCTGAAGGAAAAGAACAGGCAATACTCCCGCGAAAAGGCCATGTCCATCGTCTCACCACTTTTTAAAAAGAACAACATCGACCCCGGCCGTCCTTTTATCCTGGCCGTTTCCAGATACGACATACACAAAAACCAGCAGACGATCATCAAGGCCTTCAAACAGATGAAGAAGCAACTTCCCGCTGACGCGCCCGATCCGTTATTCATCATTGTGGGCAACATGGCTACTGATGACCCGGAAGGCGAAAAGATGTATCAGACGATCCTCGCGGAGATCGGCGGGGATAAGGATATTTTTTCATTTCTGAACATCGAGGACAATGACCGCATCGTAGGGGCCCTTATGAATCTGGCAACCTGTTTCGTGCATGTCTCCACCAAGGAAGGGTTCGGCCTGGTGGTGACCGAGGCCATGTGGCAGGGAACACCCGTTATCGGAAGTTCGATCGGCGGGATACAAAAGCAGGTCATGAGCGGAACTACCGGTTTTCTGGTGGAACCGACCGATGTAGAAAAGATCATCCATCACATGGTCTTTTTTCTGAAAAACAAAGAGGAAAGATCCGTCATGGGGAACAACTCCATAGAGCACGTGAGAAGTAATTTCCTCCTTCCCGCACTGGTCAAGCAGTATCTTTATCTCATGCGGTACTACCTGGAGATCGACAATAAGTTCCCGCCTTCAAGGATAAATGACATCACTTACAGCGAGATCAAAAAGGCGGCCTACGGCAGGTCTGTCTGGCCTTTTTCCAGAGATGCCCTGCACGAAAAGATCGAATCCCTGTGGGAGACGTTAGAGACCCAGAGCGACAAAGATTGAACAGACAACGGGCCGCGTGGCTCATTTCTCTTCCCATGATATCGCGCCGTTCACATGAAGCGCGTTCCCGCCGTCAGGATGACTGCCGGGTCTGCCCCGGAGGAGAATGTCCGTCGACGGATCGTTCACGGATAACCCGGGAGCATAAATATAGTCGGGGTCATCGGGCGTCCCTTTATGTCTGCTTGCCGGACAGTCCACAAACCGCGCGTCCGCCAGATACTGTTCATCGTAAAGGGCCTTCAACGTCCCCGGAAATTCCCCGTGATGTTCTCTCGCATAGACATAGATCGCTTTCCCCAGTTGCCTCAAATTATTAGCGCATGCGACCCTGTCCGATCTGTCATGGATCCGGCGGATAAAGGGCTGTAACAGGAAAACGATCACAAGAACGATCATAAAAACCGCCGTGAATTCCCCGATGGTAAAACCCTTATTGTCGAGCCCTCTCATCTTCATTCGAAAAATCTTTCCACCTCATCAAGAACGGATGCCGCGCATTCGTCTTTCGTGACGTTCTCCAGCTTTCCAATATTGTGATCCCTGTCAATAACGCTGAACCTTTTCTTCCCATCCCCGAAAGGGTTCTCTTCCGCACTTTTTATGTTCGCTATTATCAGATCGAGCCCTTTTTCTTCCAATTTTTTTTCCGCGTTCCCGATCATGTCCTCGGTTTCCAGGGCAAAACCCACCTTCACAAGCCCCTGCCTCTGCCCTGTTTCCTTGAGTATATCCGGATTTTCGACAAATTCCAGGGTCATCTTTCCGTCCTTTTTGATCTTCCGTTCCTTCACGTCTGAGGGCCGGAAATCGCAGACCGCCGCCGCCATGATCAGGCAATCCGCGTGATCCAGCCTTTCGATCACCCTCTCGCGCATCTCACGGGCTGTCGTCACATTGACCAGTTCCGCCCCATCGACCGGGGATAAGCATACCGGCCCGCTTATCAGGCACACCCGGAACCCCCTCCTTACGGCCTCAGCGGCTATTTTATATCCCATGAGGCCGGTAGAAAAGTTGGAAATGAATCTCACGGGGTCTATAGGCTCAACGGTAGGACCTGCGGTGATCAGTATATTAAGCGGTCTTTTCTTTTTTTTCATTCAACTTGAAAACATACCGTGTCTACAAAAGGCTTTCCACTCGCTCGATTATGCTGTCCAGCGGGGCCAGGTGGCCGATACCCTCACGCCCGCAGGCCAGATGTCCTGTCACAGGATCCACAAAATGATATCCCTTTTCCCGGAGATAAGCTATCTTGTCCTGGACGACCGGGTTGTTAAACATCAGGTCGTTCATGGCCGGAGCGAAAATGACCGGACATTTTGAAGAGCATACCGCGCATGTCAGGATATCGTCACATATCCCCGAAGCCGTCTTTCCGATAATATCCGCGGTCGCGGGTGCCACCAGGATAAGGTCAGCCGCTTCGGACAGGGCAATATGCGCGGGCTCGCTTGTTTCCGGCAGGCGGAACATGTCTTCCGCGACTTTTCGTCCCGTCAGTGTCTCAAGCGTCAGGGGGGTAATAAAACGCGCGGCGCTTCCTGACATCACGCATTTCACGGAACAGCCTTTTTTCCGTAAAAGATTTACCAGATCGCACGCTTTATAGGCCGCGATGCTCCCGGTAACACCCAAAAGCACTGTTTTTCCCTTTATCCTATCCGGTCTTTTTGAGTTTGACTTTGCCATCGGCTATCTCTCTTATAGCGACCGTCGTCACCTTCTCGTTCGGATGCGAAACAACGAGTTTCTTCATCCCGCTGTTCAGCTCCATCGCCCGTCTCGCCGCCAGGTTGGAAAGTTCAAAAAGACTTTCCACTTTTTTCAGTAGATCTTCCAGCGCAATCTCCTTCATTTTACCTCACCTTTTTATTTTAAACTGCCTGTTCTCTCTTTCGATCTTAACGATATCCCTGAGCCCCCCCGTTGCCTTATCCAGCTCCGCGTTGACCAGCAGATAATCGTATTCGTCCGCGGACTCCATCTCATGCCTTGACTCTTTTACCCGTACCGCCATCTGTCTTCCTTCTTCCGTGTTCCTTTTTTCCAGCCGCAGCGCTAATTCCTCGATAGAGGGAGGCATTATAAATACGCTGACGCTTTCGGGATACTTTTTCCTGACCTGTCTCGCTCCCTTGATGTCTATGCTCAATACGACATCGTCTCCCCGGGACAGCATGTCGTTGACCTGCTTTTTCGAGGTTCCGTAATAATTCCCGAAGTTCCTTTCCCACTCCAGGAACTCGTCCTTCCCGATCCGTTCCCTGAACTCCTCTTCGCAAACGAATATATAGTCTTCCCCGTCCTTTTCCCCTTTTCTGGGTTTACGGGTCGTATACGATACTGATCTTTTTATGCCGGAAAGGTTCTTGACCAGATCATTGACGATCGTCGTTTTGCCTCCCCCGCTGGGAGCCGAAACGATGATCATCAGAGGGCCGCTTTTTTTCTGTCCCGTTTCCTTGCTATCCCTTTTTTCTTTCATCTGCCTTGAAAAATACCGATATCATTCGACATTCTTCAGTTGTTCTCTTATTTTCTCTATCTCGCTTTTCAGCTCTATGACCGCGTTCGATATCCTGTAATCACTTGCTTTGGCCCCGATGGTATTGACTTCCCTGTGCATCTCCTGAGCGATAAAATCCAATTTTTTTCCCGCATCCGCTTCCGCGGTCCTTAAAACCCTCTCGCAGGCGTCAACGTGGTTCTCGAGCCGGGTGCGTTCCTCCGCTATATCGCAGTTCCTCGCGAACAGGGCGACTTCTTCCTCCAGCCTCGCCCTGTCTGTCTCTTTTTTCTTTGTGGCATCCCGTGTCATTTGACCCAGCCTGGCCCGGTACGCTTCCACGCTCTGTTTCTCATATTTTCTTATGTCCCGCAGGGCCCGGCGGATCCTTTTAAGGCGTTTATCAAAATCTTTTGCCAGGGCCGCCCCTTCGTTTTCGCGGTACCGCAAAAGTCCCTGAAGGGCTTCTTCCGTGGCCTTTCTTATCTGCGGCCACATCCTCTCTTCTCCCTCACCGGCGCCCTGCTCGATCACGCCGGGAAACCTCAACAGGTCCTGTATGACGATATCCCCTTTAAGGGACAACCTTTTTTGTATCCCCTTGATCTTTTTCACGTATCCTTCCACCGCGTCCTCGTTTATCCGTATTTCCTTAAGCGGTTTCCGCGCGGCCGTACTGTCCCTGACTATCTTAACAAAGACTTTTCCCCTGACTATCTTTTTTGCTAAAACACTTTTTATCCTTTCCTCCAACAGGAAGAAATCCTCAAAAGGCGCGCAACTGACGCTCAAATGCTTGTGGTTCAACGTCTTTATTTCCGCGGTTATGATGCCATAGGGGCCCTTTATCAAACCCCTTCCAAACCCGGTCATTGACCTTATCCGGGCCTTTGCCCGGCTTTTGGGCCTGTTCGTTCCTCTCACGGTTCCTTTTTTTCTCATTTCCATTTTTCTGTTTTCACTCTTTCTGTTGTCTCGACGACCGGATAGGCTTCGATGATCAGTTCATCCGGGGCAAACCATAATTTTATCTCTCTTTCGGCGTCTTCAGTATTGGCGGAAGCGTGTATCACGTTCTCGTAAACACCCTTGGTGGTGATCCTGCCGTAGGCTCCCCTTATTGACACTGATTCGGCCTCCTCCGGATTGGTCTTTCCGCAGATATCCCGCACCTTGCTGATAGCGTTCTCGCCCCAGTATACAAGCGCCATGACCTTCTTTTTATGATATTCGCCCATTATGTATTTGATGAGTTCATCGTAAAAAGGCAGGTCTTTCAGGTGCCTGTAATGTTCGTTGGCCCTTTGCCATGAAACCTTTACCATTTTTGCGCCTATTATCTCCAGCTTGGTCTCGGATAACCGCGTGAGAATATTCCCGGTGAGGGATTTCTTCAATCCATCCGGTTTTATCAGTATTAGCGTCTGTTCCACCATTTTGCCGCTTCTCCTGTTTTAGGCCCGGAACCCCCGGCATCGACATGCTATCATTTTAGCAACTGGCCCTGAAAAGTCAACATGTTCGTCATATCAGTAGGGTCAAGAATTATGGGCACTTTGATATTCAGGTTCTTTGATCTCTTCCCCCATGGGGGAAGACGGCGTCCCTTTTGGTTGCTTTACACTGTCTACGTACTGAATTATTCCATACACCCAGTAATCTACACTTCTTGGATTCTTAAAATATCCCTGCACTTTTATCCGCCGGCGTATCTCCTCTAAGTACCGTTCCAAATGATTCGTCGTGCTTATTAGCCGCTTATCATCCATGTAGTCGTAAAAGGTTAATGTATCCGCAAAATCCTGTCGCAAGTTTCGCACTGCTGCTGGCTCTACATCTTTCCATCTCTTGCTGAATACACTAAACCTCGTCAATGCCTCTCGCCTTGATGCTGCCTTGTATATCCGGCTGGCATCTTTCATTAATTCTTTTCTGTTTTTTACCTTATGCCGTATTCTCTTGCTTACATTCCTCAGCTTATGCGTTGAACACCACTGCCATCTTGCATATGGGTACACCATGCTTATCGCTGCACGTATCCCTCTGGCTCCATCGCTGGCTATTAGCTTTAAGTTCTTACCTTCCAGCCCGCGCCGGTATAGATCGTTTAATATCCCTGTCACTTCCTGCTCACTCTCACCACGAGCCAGCTTAAATGCCAGGATCTCTTTACTGTCATCTCTTTTTATCCCTACTACAAATATTATCGGTCTCTTGCGGACATCCCGTTCTTTAACAGATACCCAGATACCGTCTATAAGCAAATATTTATAATCATCCGCTATCGGACGCGTTCTAAAAGCATTTAACTCTTCTTCAAAATTGCGCAATAACCGCGCAGCCGTCGTATGGCTTACCGCATCGCCTATAAACGCCTTGAAAAACTTCCTTTGTTTACGCGTGGAGATCCCCAATATTAATGACATTATCACCATATCGTCAAATTTCTTTTGACGTCTCTGATATCTATTGAACATCTC
>DAOVKF010000199.1 GCA_030631915.1 Candidatus Omnitrophota bacterium | reverse complement strand
GGGGACCCCGGCCGTCTTGGCCGCATTACGTTCCGCCTCACGGATCCGACACGGCCGGCATCGGATCATACAATGAAGTTTGTCAGCGTTAGCGCCGCGGGACCGCCGCGGGAAGGCACGGCGCATTTTTCAGACGGCATCGGGTGTATCTGGAGGGACCGGTATTTTATCCCCAATGCCTGTGATTTCTGCGACGACGTGTTCGCCGAACTGGCGGATATAACTTTTATGGACGCATGGCTGCCGGAATACAGCCGGGATCCGCTCGGCCACAGTATCGTAATAGTGCGGGACGAACGGCTGATGAAGCTGTTCGCGGAACCGGGAACGGGTTCGCTGGAGATCGCGCCCCTGGCGATAGAGAAGGTGATCCGGAGCCAGCAGGCACCGCTTGATTCAAAGCGGGGCGATATAGCCGAAAGGCTCCGCCTGGCCGGTGAATACGGGCGGAAGGTGCCCAGAAAACGCGGAGAACTGTTCAGCACGAAATTGTCCCGTTTGAAAAAAATGGAAATTATGTCACGCTGGCTGATATCCCGGCACAGCGGGAAAGCCTGGGCAGAGAATAACCGGGACCTGGGGAAGTTTACCAGGGCAATGGCCCCTTTCGAAGCGAAATTGTCCCGGGTAAAGCGTCTTTATAATATCCGAGGCCTGTTGTCGGCCGCCATGGAACGCCTGCGAAGACTGTTTTGACGCGAGGGGGAGACCGTTTTTTTAGGTACATGATCCGGGAGGATAGATTTCTAATGTCAAACGCCGGGCCCGAAACCTCTGTTATAATCCCTGCGTACAATTGTGCCGGATATATCACGGAAGCTGTCGAATCCGTACTGGGCCAGACATATAAAGATTTTGAGATCATTGTGGTCGATGACGGTTCAACCGACAATACCCGTGAGATACTGGAAACATATAGACGCCGGGGTTTGATCCGTTACGTTTATCAGGGGAACCAGGGGCGCGCGAGAGCCAGAAATACGGGTATAAGGTCGGCAAGGGGTGGATACATGGCTTTTCTGGATGCTGATGATGTTTTCCTCCCGGAGAGCCTGGAACACAGGGTCAGGGTCATGAAAGAACACCCCCTGCTTTCCCTGGTATTTTCTGACCATTACGTTAAACGGAGTGAAACAGATAAAGGGTTTTTCCCTCATCACAGAGAGAGGCGGACGATCCCCAGGATGGCCCCTGCGATAAGCGCCCAATATGGAAACGTTTATCTTTTCAACTCATTGTGTTGCAAGTTACTGTTCATAAATAATGAGTTTCCCTGGACAGGGACTGTTTTGATACGGAAAGCCTGTTTTGACCGTGTAGGTTATTTTGATGAGGGACTGGAAAGAGCCGAAGATACGGATATGTGGATGAGAGTCATGGCCGGGAATGAAGTCGGGTATATAGATGAGCCATTATCGGTATACAACGTATATAGAGGGAAATTAGACAAAGAGGAAACACGCCATTATGAGGCTATTATCGAGTATCTCGAGAAATTTTCAAAGATGGAGGGGACGCAAAGGGATCCCGGTCTCCTGAGAGCGGTCCGCAGGAGGGCTGGCCGCTGTTATTTTACGCTCGGTTGTTATTATCTGAACAAAAGATCATCCGGAAAAGCCAGAAAATATTATCTGGACAGTCTGGCGCACGATCCGACAAACCCGAAGGCTTACATCTATCTGGTTATCTCATTCCTGCCCGGGGTTTTATTGGATTTACTGAAAAACGTGAAGTTCGCGTGCGCCAGGCGGCAGGACCGGTAAAAACAGGGTTTCAGCAAATGAAAGTACTCATAGTAAAAGACAGGCAGAGTGCCGGCGGCGGCATC
>DAOVKF010000020.1 GCA_030631915.1 Candidatus Omnitrophota bacterium | reverse complement strand
CGCGCCCTGTAAAGGCCGCCGCAGTTACCGAACTGTTTTGTATCGATCAATTCGCCGTTAAGGTAACCTTTCATTGTGTCCCCGCTGCTCCAGGACAGGACGATGTGATACCATCTGTTCAACGGAACGTTATCCATCAATGTGATATCCGTTATCGGATCCCCCCTGCAAACTATAAATTTGCCGCCCGTGTACCGCAGGTATATCCTGTTCGCGCCGGAACCCATTCCCTCGAACACATAACGGTTGGTGCCCGCGGCGGTCGGGAACGCCCATGCGGACACTGTCCCCTCTACCGTGGACATATCGTTACTGACACAGTCTATATTGATGTAGTCGTCGATACCGTCAAATTCCATCACTTCCTTTTTCGCTGAAAGCTCGAAATCATCAAGGCCCGCGCCTGTCAGGCGCAAAATACGGCCATGGGCCTCGAACGGTTCCGCTATCGAGACCCGCACGATATTCTCGGGGCCCTTATAAACATCGAATATCCTTGTATCTTCCGATATGCCCAGGCCGGATACGTCCGCCCCTTCCACGGAAGGGTTGTTCACGATATAACGCGCATTGCCTATCCCTTTTAAAAACCCGCCGCTTATATCAGTAAGGACACCGCGCGGACCGTTCCCGGCTTTTGCGAAAAAATGCCGGCCATCGGCGGTCCGTGTCACGAAATAATCGTCCGTATCCTTGAACTCCCGGAATGAATAACAGGCGACCTGCGATGAATCGAAGCGCTGAGCAAGGAATATCGTCATATCGGCGTTATCGACAACCGAGTCCCTGTTTATGTCCGCCGCGGGGGTGTATGTCCCGCCGGTTATGGCCGCGCGTATTATGGCCTCGTCATACGCGTCTATATCACCGTCCGAATCCAGGTCCGCCCGCATTACCTGTGCGACCCGGAGCGTGCTGTATGACCCTTGGACCTTTAAAATCGCCGCCGCTGCCTTTATGAAGATCGTATCCATATCTTCGGATACGGTGAAGCTTTCCCTGTTATTGAATAGATGGATGCCGCCGGTATCTTCGATAACGGCGTAATCACGGCCTTTTATGGTAATACCCCGGTCCGCCACATACCTGTTGGCGACCGTTACCCCGTCAGCGGTGAGCTCCAGGTCTCCCGCTCCGAGAGGATAGTTCAGCTGATATGCCGTGCCGTTGATATTAACATGGGAAACAGCCCGGGCCGTTACTGGCGCGCTCATGCCGTCAGCCAGTTCGTATGTCTCATCATCCACCTGCGTGACTTTGTAATAGACCCCTTCCAGTTCCATCCAGCTTACCTGAACTTCGCTGAAGACCGTCTGTTGTTCGGTCAGCGTTATGACCGTTTCTTCGGCCATATCTCTCTCGCTTATCGCGTATCGGGTCCCGGAGATATTCACTGCGGTCCCCGAAGCTTCGCTCGTATAGACCGCGCCTGTCAGGGGGCTGTCCTTCGCGAGAACTTCGCTGAAGACATATTCATCGCCTTCTCCGGTTATTTTATAGTATGAACGCGGCAGGTCCACGGTCTCTTTCACTTCAATATTATCAAAATATACCCTGCTGCCGGAAGCGCATCCCACGCCCGCGTATCCTTCAGGCAGTGACATGTTGGAATTCTCGGTAAATGAGATGACTTCTTCGCCGGCCATGTATCCGGTAAGTTCATTCCCCCATGCTTTAAAGGTAACTTCATACCATCGGTCTTCGTTTATATCAATACCGAACGCCTGTTTCACGTTCACCTGACACAGGATATTTGATCTGCCTTTTTTCACGCGTTCGAGCCGGACGTTGTCGTTCTGATCGAACCGCAGGCGGTAAAAATTATCATCATCGGTATATCTGAGATAGATGTCCGCGTTTCCGCTGCAGGGATTAGCTCTGACCGTTAACGAATGATCCGCTCTCGGCCCGGCCGGCCTTCCGTTATGACCGTCGAACGCGTATATCGCCTTTTTCTCAAAGCCCGAGGTGGAAGACTGGTAAAGCCGCTGTCCCGAAATATTCCAGGCCGTCCCTTCCGGGAACACGAACCCGTCAAGGGCTGTGACCTGGTCGTTGAAATCGTTATATTTTACCGTTGTCTCTGTCTGTTCACGGCCGGTGCCTCTCACAGCCACATAAAGGTCTCCGGACTTTACCGGGGCTATCGGCGGCCTTGACTGAATAACGGTCCCGGTAATTCGGTACTGCTCCGCGGCCAGATACACTATCTTCTCGCCCGGAGGGACAGGCTCTGAAATAACTTCGGTGACACCTGTCAGCTTCAGGTCATCCGCGCTTTCGCCCGTGATCTCGTACACTATCCCGCCTATGGTAACAAAACCGCCGGACTGAAGCCCCTCTACCGGCTCGTTCACGCCGTCATAAAGGGTATAAACGCCTGTGGAATGATCCCGGGTCACCCTGTACTCGATACCTTCAAGTTGTATGACCCTGTGAGTATCAAGCGTTACAGTGCCGTCCTCCAGTTCCATTGTGGCCACGGGCGGATAAACACCGTCGTCGAACACATAATCCCCGTCCATGATATCAACGGTGTAATATTCAACGCTCCCGTCGCCCGCTCCAAGCGCGATAGTTCTGTCCTCCAGCATACCGGATATAACGGGTTCAGCCGAAAGAGCTATCTTCTGCGGATCCGCGTCATCGATCAGGTAGGTTATTTCCTTTTCCCTCAGGTGCCTGCTCTCGGATACCGGCCATGCCAGGCGCGCTGTCCCGTCACCGTTATCCTCAATGGAGCACGCCGCATTATCAATCATAACACGGCCGTCCGCGTCAAAATAAAACACGGCCCGGCCGTTCGTAAGCGACCATGCCTGGCCTTGCTTCCGGAGGATATACAGGTCGCCGCCGAAATTGTACACGTCACCCTGGACCGAAACACCCTGCTCCGCGTCGGAGCTATGCCCGGCGTTGTATATCGTGCCGTGATTCGCGTTCCAGGAGGAGTCCTTTACCATGCCGCCGGTATCAGCGTCAAACATGTAATTTGCCACAAGGCCTTCTTCATTCCCCGAAAGCCTTGAACACATGTCTGCCTGTATCTCAGTCTTTTGCTTTGCCACGCTCCATATACGCACATCGTCTATACCGCCGTTGAAAAAATTGGCGGCACCATCACGCCATCTGCCTATATCCACCGGATCTGCGTTCTGCCTTAAACTGCCCGAGGCGTCCCTTGAAGCGGCTTTCTCCCCGTCTATATAGAGCCTCAGGTTATTGCCGTCATAAACCGCGGCCACATGATGCCAGGCCCCGGCGCCGACCGCCGCCGGACTGTTAAGCGGGAAACTGCTCCCGTCTTCATTCACAAAATTAAAATGCAATTTCCCTTCGCCGGTTATATGCATGTTATAGCTCCAGCCGGAACTATCGTCCCATCCGGCCTTACCAAGAATGGCCCTCCAGGCGCCGGAAGACTGTGCTATATTGATCCTGGCTTCTATTGTGAACTGTTCGCCGTCAAGGTCCAGTGTATCACTGTCAGGGATCGTCACATAATCCCAGCTCCCGTCAAGGTCCAGGAATGACACGATCTCACCCGCGGTCACATCCTCCGGCCCTGTACCTGCGACGTAATAGGTCCTGCCTTCCGTGGAAGTAAACGCGCTTTCCAGCAGGCTGGCGCCGCCGATATCCGTTTTACCGTCGTTTAAAGTGAATATCCGCGTATCTTCTACCAGCTTCAGTTCCGGTTCTTCTTCTATTGTCCATCTGATACCCCCAATATCCACGAACATGGTCCCGCTATGCCCTGAGCCTGCCTGCCCCGACCGAAAAGAGCTTGTCTTCTCTTCTCCGGTCAGGACGTTCTTTAAAGTATAAATGCCGGCGTTATCTTTAAAGATATGGTATTCATCGCCATTTATAACGTGTTTTGTGACCTGTTCGGTATCGAACCGCCATCTGCGGAAAAACGCCAGATCGCTGTTATCGACGTCCCCGTCATTGTCCAGGTCCGCCATCCAGTCATAGATCCCGTCAGCCAGCGCTGACGCGATAATATGTTCGTCCTGGCCGTCCACGGCTCCGTCGTTGTTGAGGTCAGCGGCGTTTGCCCTTGCCAGGGCGAGTGTGCCGCCTGACCCGCTGACCTTTAAAGAACTGTACGCGTCAAGTATTATGTTCCCGCCGGCTGTTTCCGCGAGAGACCTCTTGTTATTGAAAAGCCGGCACCTGGAATTCTCACCCTCTCCCACCGCGTATTCCTCGCCCTTCACGATAATGCCCCATTCAGCTATGTGGCTTGAGGCGGCCTCCCCTTCATGACTGAATTCGATATCCCCTGTCCCGCCGGCAGTGACCTCATATACTGTGCCTCCTATATCCGTAGTGAAACCCGCCTGCACCATCACGGACGGATTTATACCGTCGTCGAGCATATATACATCCGTGGTCGCGGCCTGGGTAACCCTGTAATACACGGCGTCCAGTTCTATCCAATCAGCATGAAACGGCGCTATCGTGGTATTGTCCTCGGTAAAAATCACCTTTCCAGGTTCGGAAATATCGTCAATAATATAAGTCACACCCTTAACAATGATCGAGCCATCACCGGGCCCGTCCATATAAATGACGCCCTGTTCATCGGTCAGGCTATACCGGCCGTCCGCCATGCTCACTTCATAGCAGCTTTCCCTCTCTATATCGATATAATCCACCTTGAGATCGTCCAGGTATGTCCTGCTGCGCGGCGGGCATCCGGCTCCGGCATAACCGGACGGTATAATGTGTTCGGATTCGTCTATAACTCTCAGTATCTCCTTATCTTTGAAAAACGCCTTTAATTCGGTCCCGCGGTCGCTGCCGCACGCGCTGAAACCGAATTCACTTACCGCGCCGGCAGGGATATCTATCCCTGTCATACGGGCCATAAGTTCCTCTTCTCCGTCATGCCTGCGGTATATGGCAACACTGCCGTCTCTGTCAAACCTGGCGCGGTAAAAATTGTATTGGTCCCTGTACCGGGAATAGAGATCGATAGCGCTGTCATAAGGGTCTGCCCTGACACTCACGGCGCAATCCTTCTGCTCTTTTATGCCGCCCCCTTCATTCTCAAACCTGAATATGGCCCTCGCGTCGGAAGTGCTCGTATCGCTCCTTTGATGAAGATATCCGCCGTCGATCTCCCAGTCACCGCCTGTAAAACCCCATTGATAATTCAACGCGCCGCTAAAATCTTCTTCAACGCTCGTAACAGGATCAGGCAGGAGGACCAGGGCGCCCACTGATACCCTGTATGACTCCAATGGATCTTCCGGCATGGGCTCTTCTTTCAAAACGTAGTAATCATCGTCGATCTTTACGGCTTTTCCCGCGACTTTCAGACCGTCCGCCGAATCCGCCGCCATGAGCTTGATATCATCTTCGCATGTGCCGGAAACGCGATAAAGGATATCTCCTATCAATATATCCTCTCCGGTCTTCACGGCTATCGGCGGAGCCGCCCCGTCTTCCAGATAATACGTATTTGTGGAGGCCTCGCGGCTGACCATAAATACCCTGCCTCCCAGCTCTATGACCCTGTGAGTGCGGAATATCTTCTCCCCTGCCCCGTCAATCTCCGATACTACCGGTATGAACGTGCCGTCATCGAATAAATATCTCTCTCCCTCCGCCGTTTCCACCGTCGTGATATCATAGAAGACCGTCTCCGGCTTTGCGCCGCCGGTTTTAACGTTGTCAAAATTGGCCCTGCTCTTTCCGGGATTCCCCACACCGGCGCGGGCTTTCACTAATTCCTCTCCTTTTATGGCCGTCGCCGTGTGGTCGGTGAATCGCGCTACCTCAATACCGCCTATGAACGCCTTCACTGTTACACCTTCCTCGTCTCCCCGGACCACAAAGGCGTATGTGTCCCATTTATCTTTTTTTATGTTTATCCCGAACTGTTCGTTCACGTCAACCGAAAACAGGTCTTTCGATCCACCCGGACTCTTTCTGGAAATAACGGCCCTATTGTCCTCTCCGAATCTCATGCGGTAATAATTGTCCTCATCCAGGTATGCCGCGTACAGGTCCGCGGCGGCATAGCCCGAATCCTGGCGGCCGCAAAGCTTTACGACAGCGCTTATCGAGGAATTGGTATTGTAACCGTAGACCGGGATATCCATGGCGCTGCCGTTAAGTATGGCTTTTTTCGCGGAAGAACCGTCGTTGCCCTGATACAACGTGTTACCGGCGATACGCCAGGCGCCGGAATCATCGAACGTCTGCCATCCGTCGAAAATACCGTCATTGAAGTCATCGGCTATCCTCTCCGTCCCCGCCGCGTCCCGGCCCGTCCACAACGTGACGCAGACGGTATCCTTCTCAATGCCGGTACCGGTTACAGGCCTCTGCTCGAGTATAAGCTGATCATCATCCGGGACAATGCCGTAGATAATACCTTCAATGGTGACCGTACCGCTATGTCCTGAGCCTGTCGAAGGATCGACATCTTCTGTCCATACCTTTTCAGGGTCGTTGATATCAGTGAAACAGTATCTCTCATCCGTTCCGGCACCGACGATCGATATCTCGTAAGTCGCCTCGCGGGAGGGCCCCATAATGCTTATGGCCCCGCCAGGACCATGGTTTATACTGTAACGGACCGGGTCTTTTAACAGCGCTATGCCGCCGGTAACCGGATTTTCGTAGATATAATATGTAGTCGTATGGTCACCGTCAAAAATATCGATGTCACCGTCCACCGTGGAGGTAAAGATCCGCTCGGCTTCAAGACGGCCGAACACGTACGAACCGTCATTGTTCTCTCTTATCTCGTATTCCACGTCTCCCAGCGTGATCCTGGTTGAGGAACTTGCTTTCACTGGCGCGGCGTCCGGCTCCAGTTCCATTTCCCCGGTATCTGTTACTTTTATCCTGTATAACATGCCTCCGAGAAAAGCCTCCCCGGCCATATACTCGATCCCGTCGTCTCCCGTCGTCCCGGTAAGCTGTGTTATGACCACTTCTCCTTTGGCATCGGTAAATCTTACCGTATCATCTTCCATCACGGTAAAGACATATATGCTGTTCGCCACCTCAATGGCGTTCTGGAATACCGGATGGGCGTCCATCACGATCTCCCGCAGGTCGACCTGTTTTGCCTCGGGGTCCACGGAAACGACCCCGTAAAGCGTGTTATCAAGTATTATTTCCGGGGTTTCTATGCCGCATGACACTTTCCCTCCATCCCATTTAAATGTCATGACATCGTCCTGCCAGGATACCATATATACCACCCCCTTAAGCTCTATGACCGTGTCCGCCTCGGAGATGATACACTCATTGGTTTCCTGCAGTGTAATGACCCCTCCTGACTCCATGGCCATGTAAAGGACATTCTCTAACGTCACCCACATGCCGCCTACTGTATCTTTCCGGACCGCGTGTTCGTCTTTGCCGTCAAAGATCACGTAATGCCCCCCGGCGGCATCATAATAATAGCTGTAATACCTGCCGCCCAGCAGGAACGCCTGCTGGTCCACATTCTCGCTTCTGGCCGCGGAAACGTTCATGTTACTCGTCAGGATCATGAGGTCGTCTTTATCCACATCCAGGTCATTGTCAAGATCATAAAGGTCAAGTTCCTGTTCGATGATAAAAATATCCCTCACCTCCACATTGATATCGGCGCCGTCGTCCAGGAGATCCGTGTCCGGCACTGACCAGTTAAAAGTGATCTTATGCTCGCCGGCCGGGACATATACCGGCATATTCCCTTTCAAAAACTCATCGTTCCCTACCCTTACGAGGAATGAGCCCTGCTCCATGCCGTCAAGCATTACTTTGAATTTGCTGACCTGCTCATACTCGCCCATGGTCCTGGCAAAAAGGCCCACATTATAGATCCCGCCACGGGACACATTGACGCGGTAGTTGATCTCGTTCTGCATGTATTTACAGCCATTGGAACTGCCGTCACCCTCAACCGCCATATGCCTTTTCTCATAATTCTCAAAATTATTCATCGAAGCACCCACTAAACCGGCGTTGGCATACAATGTGTAGTTAGAAAACAATCTGTCACTGTTCTGATAGAACCCGAACGTGTCCTGCGCGCTGGCGTATTCTCCATACCCGTCGTAAAGTTTGTATTCGTGCTTATTGTCGCCAGAGGATTCATAAGCGATGAATACCCTGCCTTCGATATCGAGGGCCTGGACATCGCGGCTTCGCGCGTAAGCCTCCCGCAGGCTCAAATTACCTGAGGCCGGATCCCTGTCTATCTCATAGAGTATCCCGTCAGCCAGCCTCACCCGGGAAGTGGCGGGAATGACCCTATACCATGTGCTTCCGTCAAACAGCCCGTACGCGTTGTATCCATCCGCGCCTTCGGTCCTGACTACCAGATACTCCGTGCCGTTCACTGAAATAAGATGCGTGTCGTATAAGACCGAATCCCTTCTGAAAAGCCTTACTTCCCCCGCTCCGTCCACGGTAATGGTATACCGGATATTATTGAACGAAATATCAGAGCGGTAAAAATCATTATCTTCCATCGGTTTCCAGTCGGAACTCTGGACGGTTGTCCCGTCATCAAACGAGTATCTTACCTTTATTATCTTCTCTATTTCCTCCTCGTCTTTCGTAACCTCGTAATACCTCCCGTCAATAATGACATCCCGGCCGCTGAAGGTATATCCCTTTTCCCGTCCGGCGTTGATAAGGCTCACCTTTCCGGAGCGCGCGTCCACGGCAAGAGCGAATACATCGCCTGTCCCCAGTTCCACGGTCTCCCCGCCGTCTGTCAGGCTGGAATAATGCGTATCATCCGGGTTATAAATGTTGATAAACACATGCCGGTCAGCCTGCCAGGGCAGTATTTTGTAATAGATATCGCCGTAAAGGCCTATGACCTGGAATGCGGTGTCCTCTGCTGCGGTTATGGCATGCGATCTTTCAAGGCTGTACCATGTCCTGCCCGCCGAAGGCGTTGTATGTTTTTCCACCCTGAAGGAGACCCCGGCGATTTCCGCGTATTCGTCCCCTGCCTGGTCAGTCGTACTCAGGGATAGTCCGGCGGCCGGATCATATGCCTCGCGGACGAGATAATGCCCGCCAGGCGCCTCTGTAACAACGTAGAACGTGTCACCGAGTATCAGGGACGGGACCGCGTAACTGACGATATTGCCGGGAATGAGTTCCGCATTATCAGTATCCTCCGGGTCTATCGCGACCTCATAAGCCTTTCCGTCATCAAGGACAACCGTGTTGTTCAAGGGCTCTGTCCCGTACGCGGCAGGATAGTAACTGTCCCCGAAAAACGTATCGAACCCCTTTTTAGAAGGATCGATCTCCCTGTGGCTTTTTCCCACGTCAACGGTATAAGTCTCTTCCAGCCGCCCGGCGAACACATATTCGCCGTCAACGTCAAGGCCGTCACCGACCTTGACGACATCCGCTATCCTGGAAAATGATATATCCGTGATATTACCCTCACTGTCACGATGGATATGACCTTTGTACCGAGCCCCGTCGATGGCAACGGTCATGGCGTCCGTGAATTCCGCGGTCGCATACTTCCTCGTATCCTCATCCTCAAATCCGGGATTCGTGTTATAGGCGACATAAAACCTGTCAGGGTCGCCGTTATCGTCCGGATCAACGCCCGTGAATATATCGTACCGTACATATACGCCTTCATCGTTCTCGAGCTTTACGGTGTTCAAATACTGCGGCACAAGGTCCTGTCTCGCGATCAGCTCATGCTCTCCACCGACCTGCGCCTGGACCAGGCCGTACCTGGTCTCTTCATCCTCGACTATATCGTAGAAAACCGTTATCTGTTTGTAATACCAGTATACTTTTTTCTTTTCTTCTTCTATCCATTCGAGATCCTCTTCCGTGATGTCCTTCGCCCGGGACATCAGATTAAGCATCTCTAATGTGAAGCGTGCTCCCTGCTCTTCGACCTTATAAAAGCTTTCCGCTATCCCCTGTGAGCTGATACTGTAGTCATCGGTCTCGACCGGTTCAGAGGTCTCCGGCGCCTGCTCAAGGGTAAAGGCCCCGCTGAACCCGTCAAAGACCAGGTCATATGTGCTTCCGTTTATTTCCACCTGCCAGGCCCCTTTTACAGTGTTGGGAAAGGAATTAGCGGCTTTCTGCCTGTTTTCGTCGTATATCACATGGTAATACTGCTCGTGTCCCTCGTGCCCGGGCATCCCGGCCAGAGGATCGGTCGTATGGACCGCGGTATACATGGCGTCGGATATCCTGAACATGTTCTTAACGGGCATCGATACGACATAATTCGACATGTCATATCCGCCCGCGCCGTCCGCATTTTCACGGATCACGACCATATCCTCACCCGCCGCGTTGCAGGTGTTCAGGAACACCCTGTACCTGTCTCCGCCTGCAAAGAACGTCTCTCCCGTGACACTGTCGTTCGTATAGCCGAGGCCGGACACAAGGCCGGCGGCCGTTGTTTTAGCCGTCTCGTCCGCGTCAGGAAAATTCTGTATGATGGACGCTTCCCGTATGTCCTTTAAACTGCAGGCCCGCGTGGTGAAATACCCCGAAACAACCTCATATTCGGAAGATATCCCGGCCTCAAGGTAATCCACGTACGCGCCTTTATCATAACGGCCGTTATGATCCCGGTCCCAGTAAGCTTCGGCTTCATCATAAACGCCGTTGCCGTTCGTATCCTCGAACGCTTCAGCTTCATCATAGACACCGTTAAAATTGGTATCCTCAAAATCCTCGCCTTCATCATAAATACCGTTAAAATTGGTATCATAAAAGTCCTCTTTATGATCGTAACGCCCGTTATCGTTACTGTCAGTGTAAGGTTCCGCTTTATCGTAAAGACCGTTGCCGTTGACGTCCCTGTAAACTTCAAAGCGCTGATCAAAGGTATCATCATATACATAAAATATCCTGTGCCGGGTAACGCCGTTACCGTCCCCTGTATCCGCCGTCGTGAACTCTATGCCGATTATCATGTCTTTTGCAACCGCCGGCGGGTCATAGCGCCCGTTATTGTTGGCGTCCGTGTAAGGTTCACCGGAATGATACCTGCCGTCGCCGTATTTGTCCACAAAAGGTTCCGGCACGTCATACTGCCCGTTTTTCCTGGGGTCCTCATCTTCATACGGTTCGTAGAATGTTTCATGGACGGTGCGCACGCCGTTGCCGTCAACGTCTATAAAAAGTTCTCCCGGGTCATACTGGCCGTTTTCGTTGTCATCCGAATAAGGCTCACCGATATAAGCGTCATATACTCCGTTACCGTTCAGATCAGTGAAAGGATCACCACTGTCATATTGCCCGTTACCGTTAACGTCCTCGTATTCGTCGTAGATCGAGTATTCATCATTACTGGTACGCACCCCGTCCAGTTCGTCAAAAAATGGTTCGGGGTACTCGTCATCCGCACCATAACTATAAACACCATCGCCGTCCCTGTCCTCAAATTCTCCGCCCCCGTCAAAAACACCGTTGCCGTTGGTATCCGTAAAACCCTCCCCCGCCGTGGAGGTAAAAACGTGTTTTTCAACCAGCCTGTATTTTTCTGAATCGTCCTTTTCCATGTCAAAATCCCTGCCGGAGAGATTAAACCCTTCGGGCCTGTATGATGACCTTTGCGTCATGTCCACTCTGTCCAGAGGCGCCATATCCACGTAAGGCCTGCCGTCTTCATTAGACAACGGGGCAAACGCTTTATGGATCTCATCGGTATAAAGGTAAACGTTCTCCGCCGGCCCTGTATACCCTGAGTTCACGCCGCCGTTATATACAGGATACTCGTAAACGGTATAGCGTTCCCCATAGGTCAACATATCGGTATCCTTAAACCAGTCATTCGAATAACCGCTGTACATGCCGGGCGAATATTCCAGCTCATAGCGGGAAGGATCATCGTTAACGAGCCAGAGCCTGCCGTATATGTTCTCAACCCCATCCTCCTTGTCCATTCCGACAATATACTCAGGGTTCATGCCCCTGACCTCGATGCCGTCGATCTTGAACCTGGAGGGTTTATAACTCTGACTGACTACGCTGCGGAGCAGGACTTCCAGGTCGTTTTCACTGGCATAAAATTTTTCCGCCGCGTATTTCTTCAACCTCTCGATCTGTTCACTGACGGTCGTTGAACCGTCTATGACGCTGAAGAGCATTTCTGATCCATGGTTTACCCGGATTATATTGTTTGTGTCTTCCTTTCTTATGGGATAGGTGTCTTCCTGGTAGACATCCATGCCAAGCTGTTCCGAAAACCGGTTTACGAATTCCGCGCGGTCCGTGAAGATCCCGGCTGTTTTCGCGTCATGCGCCGGATACCTCGGGTTGCCCTGTTCCTCAAGCATGGTAACGCCTCTATCATCTTCGCTTATCCTGTAGACCACATCATCTATCCTGACGGTCCTGTATGTGGTGTACTCCGCCCCGGTCTCCGCGTCATTGATAACGTAAGTGCCGTCTTCCAGCCGTGTCACATCGTATTCTCTGTTGTCAAGCAGGGGGACCGTTATGGTCCCGTTACCCGATCGCAGGCTCACAGGATGCATCTCGACGAGCTTGCACGTCCATACAGTGTCCGGGTCGCCGTCTATCAATACCTGGTACTCTCTGCCGGTAATGACCACCGTGGCCGTGACAGGGTCGCTGACGTATTTATTAAAGCCGTCGCTGAACACTATACTGCCGTCACCGGCGTCAGTGAACGCGTAATCATAACCGTACGCGCCGAAAGCGTCGATACCCGCGCCATATTCCCTGACACCCAGTATCAGCCTTCCGCTATCCGGCAGGATCTCGCTTTCAACATGCACGGCGTCAAGTTTGAGAGTCCCGCCCTCAGGATAGACATAATAATGAATATCCTCTATAACGACCTCCTGCCTTACGGGATAATCGCCGCTGTTGAAAAGCGTATCATTGTTGGACCAGTCCACCTGATACTCGAGGAGCGGAACACGCGAACTCGTCTTTATGTCAAGGGGCGTCTTACTGATGAATCTGGTCGTGTACCTTCCGCTGTAAGCCGCGCCCAGAGGGTCATAGACCGATATGTCAGAGCCCCGGGTTTCAGAGATATACGAATTCCACTCTCTCCTTTCCCTGCCTTTCAGAAATTGCCAGTCTTCATACGGAGTTTCCCCTTCCGCCGCTTTCAACGGATCAACGCCTTCGGGGATATTAAGGTACACGTCCCGGCCGTCCATTTTGACGATGAATATAAAGTCTCCCATCATATTCCTGCCGGTATCCGGGTCCGTGGAGTAATCCCCGATGTAGGCCGTAGCCTCGTAACATTCCCCGTCGGAATATAACGAGTAAGAATTAACCCCGTCTTCCCAGAAGCGTTCAGAGACATAAAACAGTTTACGCGTGCCCGTGACCGTATCGATCAGTTCCAGGGCCGGGGCGTACAGCATCGTGGGGTAGTCTTCCATGCCTATTGACATTTCCGGCAGGTCTATGGTAAAGCGGTATTTTTCATACGAAAGGCTCCAGCCCCACTTGAACACCCCGACCTGCATCCCCGACTCGTATACGGGCTTATAGCCCTCTAACTCTTCGGGCGTCAGGTCTGACAGGTCCGGATCATCCAGCTCCCAGAACTCCGGACTGACTCCTCTCCCATGCGTTATATGCCTGTTATTATACACGACGCCGTCTGACGCGCGCGTCAGAGTAAACTTCGGTACGGAAATATATCCGCTTTCTTCCGACTCGAACTGCTGTTCCAGAGAAAGATCACCCCCTTCACCCGATGTAATGGGATCTCTTGTGCGATCCACGTGATCGGACCATTCCGTTGTCACGCTATACCCGATCTCATATTCCACACCGTCTATCTCGATCGTCTTACGCGGTACAAGGCCTGTTGCCGGATAAAGCGCGACGTCCCTGCTGGTCACGTAATGTTTCTGCGAAAGCATGAGGGCCCCTGTCTCATCATCCTCCCCCAGTGTAAAAACAACACCGTCAGCCAGGCGCACCTCGCCGTCCGCGAGATAAGCGTATCTGACGTTTATCTCGCCTGTCCCGGGATCCGTCCATGAAAAACCATACCGCCCGGCGCTGAGCGGCAGTATCCTGTACCAGATGTCCCCGAGTTTCACTATCTGTTTCATGCCTGAAACAAGAAAATCGTTCATGGTATAGCCGGCGGATGAAACAGCGCTGAGCGCGATGTTCCTGTTCACGCTGTCATAGATCAGGTGGTAATCCCTTGCCGTGCCTTCATCGTCAACTACTATCGATATCACGGCGTCAGGCAGGTCTGACATATCCGAATAAAAGGTATGAACGCCGTCCGTAAGTATTACGGTGCCGTTCTCTTCGTCCACGGCCACGTCATAAGGATCGGTCTTGCCCTCTACAACTATGCATTTCCCCGTGCGCGCGGCGCCTCTCATGTAATCTTCCTTCAGACGGAGCGTTCCGGAGGCCTCATCTTCATGGATATCATACCTTATGCTCTCTGAACCGGAGCCCAGATATACTTTGTGATATGCCGCGCCTTCAAGAGTGGTGGAATAGCTGGAACTCACCTCTCCCATATAGGTGAACTCGTACCGGTGTTCCGGGTCGTCAGTCTCCCTTACCGCGTATCTCACGCCATTCACCTTCACGAGTTCGAGATCCGATGAGCGGACGACCCCTTCACCGGAATCCCATTCCAGTATCATGTTCCCGCCGGCGTCCGTGGTCACGTCAAACGTCCTGTCTCCCACTGTCAGCGTGTTCCCGCCCGGCGCGCATACGGCTACGACTATACCCTCCGGGTAGGTCATCACCGTCTTCTCGCCTTTATAACCGGCCATCACCGTATAGATGTCGCCGCCTATCCCCATGACCTGCACGGGACGCCTTGGTTCAGCATGTTTGAGAAGCCTGACATTCCCGAAGGGATCAACCGTTATATCATAGAGGACGCCCCTTACTTCATTCAGTTCTTCTCCTGTCATTCCCTGCTCATAACGGTCCCGGGACGTCATGAGCATCTCTCCCAGCCTGACGGTCATATCCTCCGTGTCGCTCGTATAAGTGTGGCCGTCCCCGTAGAAAGTGAACAGGCCGGCGCCTTCATCAGTGACCGTATAATTCACGCCATTAACCTCGATGACCTGAATATCCACCGCGCTGACTTTCCTTGCGATCTGGCGAAGTGTTATAATGCCGCGGTCCTCGTCTTCCTCTATTATCTCGTACCGCTTATAATCGCCGAAAATAACGGTCCCGTCCGCGTCCTGAGTGACGGACGCGTCGAATCCAGTCGAACCGTAAAAGACATAATTTCCCCCTGTCTTCTTATAGGCGACCGTCCTCAGGACCCGTGTTTCCCGGTCATGCTCCGGTTCCCTGGCCTTCGCGAGAAGCCTTACCTCTTCTCCATCTAGTTCTTCGATATCGAATCTTATGCCGCCGATATCAACGGTGTTCGTCCGGGGGTCGCTGTAAAAATAGGTCGAGCGTTTAAACTCGTCCATTATCGATTGTTTCAGGTCCTCTGACGCGTGTTCCGGATCGGTTATGCCCGCTTCCAGGAATATCCGGTCAATGGCTTCATCATCCAGTTCCGCGTCAATGATATAAACATACCGGCCGCCTTCTTTTCTGACCAGCATGTGCTCCGCTTTCCCGAGCCTTGAATCCGGACGATACAGGCCGCTGATGTCCAGCCTGCCCTCACCGAGCCATTTTGAGGTCACCACAGCGTCTCCCTCATCCGTATAACCGTCGGCCACCTGGAGTATGCGGAATTCCGGAGCGCCGCTCATGACATGGGACGGATCATCCGGATCGTATAATTCAATTCCGCCGGCCGTATAATCGCCGGTCAGCCACCTGATGCCGTATATCTGCCCGTCTATGGTCACGGTTTCCATGGCGTTATCGCTATAAAAGGAATCACCCTCCCCATCCCCGCTCAGGAAATTTTCGGCTTCGTCAAGTGATACTTCGGTAAATTTGAGTTCTGATCCGCCGGGAAATTCGACTTTGTAGTTAACGGTCGTGTATTCGCCGCCGGTTATGCTGAACATCCCTATCATATTACTTGAACTGACGACGCGTTCTTTAACGGATAATGTCCCGTCCTCATCCCTGATAAGATCGTATCTCACGCCGTCTATATCCACATACTGCACGGCGTCCTTATTGGCGTCAGCTACAACTGTCGTGGAATACCGGCCCGCGGCAGGGATCAGGGAATAGTACCGGTCGTCAAGCGTGGCGTATTCATCCGCGGAAACGACACCGTCGTTATTGAAATCCCCCGGCAGGACGTCGGTGATGCTGCAGGTAAAGCTCTTGAGGACCCAGTATGCGGGTGCGTTTTCCGGTTCGCGCCTGTATTTTGACACGCTGAAATCCACTTTATAGCTTTTACCGTTTATCTCAATGACCTCGCCGCTCGCGTAGATAATGTAACTCTTCTCCCCGTCCGATAATAGAACTTTATCGTTATTGGGATCATATTCAGCCGCGTAAAGCGTGTTACCCAGAAGAATAACCCTTATATCGCCGGAAACCGGATCGCTTTGTTTGAGCATGCTTTCCTTTTTGAAAAGCGCGACCTGGCTGCCCGCGAGAGGCTTGATCTCCCATACACTGTCGCCTATTACCACGTAATCCTTATTGT
>DAOVKF010000016.1 GCA_030631915.1 Candidatus Omnitrophota bacterium | reverse complement strand
CTTTCGGGACGTATATCCAGTCCCTGGGGATCAGGGAAGAGGACTTCGGGGGCAGGGCCGGATGCCTGGAGCACCTGTCTCTCAGCCGTTCCGGTCTTGTCCGTAAAGTGCACGGGGATTATATGGAAGCCGGGTCCGACGCGATAGAGACCAACACTTTTGGCGGCAATGCCTTGAAGCTTGCCGAATACGGTCTGTCGGACCGGGTTTTTGACCTGAACAGGGCGTCCGTAAAACTGGCCAGGGACGTCGCTGACGGGTTCTCGACCCCCTCATGGCCGCGGTATGTCATAGGCACGATGGGGCCTACCGGTAAATTACCCTCGTCCCCGGATACTGTCCTCGGGGATATAACTTACGGCGAGCTGAAGAAGGTCTTCTATGACCAGGCAGCCGGTATTATCGCGGGCGGCGCGGACGCGCTTTTGATCGAAACGGCGCAGGATATGCTGGAGATGAAGGCGGCGGTCAATGCCGCGAAGCAGGCCCTGAAAGACGCGCGGAAAGATCTGGTGATAATGGCGCAGTTCACTCTGGCGAATAACGGCCGGATGCTGCTCGGGACCGAGGTGTCGGCGGTCCTGGCCGTCATCGGTTATCTCGGCGTGGACGTCATAGGGATAAATTGCAGCGCCGGGCCGCTGGAAATGGAAAGCGCTGTCAGATACCTGAGCGCTAACTGCCCGGTTTTTGTCTCGTGTGTCCCCAACGCGGGGATGCCGGTGGAGGTCGGGGGGAGGACGGTTTACTCATTGGCCCCGGAGGAAATGGGAGAGATCATGACGCGGTTTGTCCGGGAATATAAACTGGATGTCATAGGGGGGTGCTGCGGGACGGGCCCTGACCATATCCGTGAAATGCGCGGCGCGCTGAGCATGCCCGGAAAAAGAAAGAAAAAAATAAATGTGTTTTGCTCCGGTTCTTATCAGGGATATGACATGGCGGCCCTGCCGCGTCCGATAATAGTCGGCGAGAGGATAAACAGCCAGGGCTCCAGAAAAATGAAAGAACTGCTCCTCGCTGAGGATTTTGACAGGATAATCGAGCTGGGTAAGGAGCAGCAGAAAAAAGGCGCGCATGCCCTGGATGTATGCAGCGTTCTCACGGAACGTTCGACCGAGGAAAGGGACGCCGTCATACTGACGAAAAGGCTGGCCGAGAGCGTCCGCGTGCCGCTTATGATAGATTCCACGGACGCCGGTGTCATTGAGGCGGCCCTGTGTAATTACCCGGGAACGGCTTTTATCAATTCCGTGAACCTTGAGGACGGCGGGGCAAAGGCCGGGCGGGTCTTTTCGCTGGCAGAAGAACACGGCGGTTTCGTGGTCTGCCTTGCGATAGACGAGCGGGGAATGGCCCTGACAGCGGAACGCAAGCTTGCCGTGGCCCGGCGGTTATATGCCGCCGGTGTCACAGGATACGGCCTCGCTTCGCACAGGATGATCTTTGATATGCTGACCTTTTCTCTCGGCACCGGGGAAAAAGAGTACCGGAACGCGGCCGTGGACACGTTTGACGCCATAAAACGGGTAAAAGAGGAATTTCCCGGGGTCCTTACGGTCCTGGGCGTGAGTAATATCTCGTTCGGTCTCGCGAAACAGGGGCGCAGGATACTGAACGCGGTGTTTTTGCGTCACGCTGTCCGAGCCGGTCTGGACATGGCAATTGTGGATCCCGCGGATCTTCCGGGCTATTCCGATATCCCGGAGAGGGAAAAGCGCATCGCGGAAGACCTCGTTTTTAACAGGCATCCGGACGCTTTGAACGGGTTTGTGGAATATTTTTCCAGAAAAACGGCCGGGAAGAGGCCGGAGCCGCGGCAGGAGGAGAAGCTGACCGTTGGCCAGAGGCTCAGGAATTGCGTGTTCGACCGCAACAGAGCCGGTATCATCCCGCTCATAGATGAGGCGCTTGAGTCTATCAGGGCCGAGGAGATACTCAACGATATCCTGCTGGACGCGATGCGGCAGGTGGGGGATAAACTGGAGTCAGGCGAGTTGGTCCTTCCTTATGTCCTGCAATCGGCTGAAGTCATGAGAAAGGCGGTCGAATACCTCGGGAAATTTCTCCCGGCAGAGCATGCCCAAAAATACGGAAAGGTGCTTCTGGCCACGGTTTTCGGTGACGTCCATGATATCGGAAAAAACCTTGTGAAGATGATCCTGCAGAATAACGGCTTTACGGTCATAGACCTCGGCAAGCAGGTGCCTGTGGAAGAAATAATCCGCGAAGCGAAGAAGAACAGGGTGGACGCGGTGGGGCTGAGCGCCCTTCTTGTTTCAACGGCGCGGTATATGAAGGTCTGCGTGCAGGAGATGCATGAAGCCGGGCTTCATTATCCCGTAATTATCGGCGGCGCGCCCGTAAACGAAAGATTTGCCGGCGAAGTATCGGTTCTCAGCAACGGAAGCGTTTATAAGGGCGGCGTGTTTTACGCCAGGGATGCTTTTACGGCGCTTAAGATAACGCGGTCATTGCTGTCAGGGCCGGACGAGAGAAAAAAGGTCATGGATGAATACTACAGGCGGCTTGAGAGGACGCGGGAGCAGGGTCCCGCCGCGGAAAAGGCGCGGGAAACCCGGCCGGGGCAGGGACGGAAGCGCCGCGGAAAAGTCCCGGTCCCGCCGTTTTACGGGGTGCGCTCCGTTTCAAATATCTCCGTGGACGATGTTTTCAGCTATCTTGATGAGAATATGCTTTTGAATGTCACATGGGGGACAGGCCTTAAGGACAGGCGGGAAAAAGACCGTCTTGTTGAGGAAGAATACAGGCCTCTTTTGAGCGAACTCAAAGAGGAGAGCCTCCGCCGGGGATGGCTGGACCTGAAGGCTGTTTACGGTTATTTTGAGTGCCGTGTCATTGGGGGGGATATGCGTGTGCTTGACGCGGACGGAAAGGTCCTGGAAACCTTTCAGTTCGCGGCTGCGAAGGGGAGCAAAAGCCCTGTCCTGACCGATTATTTTTTGTCCGGGAACAAGGGAAAGGATGTGGTGGCGTTTCAGGCGGTCACTGTCGGCGACAGGATAAACGACGCGATAAACGGGCTGAATGAGGCCGGGAAATACAGCCGGACGTTCTTCCTGCACGGATTAAGCGTGCGTCTCGCGGAAGCGCTGGCAGCTTATATACATGACAGGATCCGCGGGGAGTTAAAGCTGAAACAGGGGCAGGGGAAGAGGTACAGCCCGGGATATCCTCTGTGGAGGAATATCGAGGACCAGAAAAAGATATTCAGGATACTGGACGTGGAAAAGCGGATCAGCGTCAGGTTGACCGAAGGGTGTCAGATGGTCCCGGAACAGTCAACCACGGCCATGGTGGTATACAGCGCCCTGGCAGAATATTAACCGGGTTGTCCCTCACTAACGACTAAAAAAAAAGGCGGTGTGAGATGCGAAAGATTTGTCTGAAGCGGATCGCGGTTTTTTTCACGGGGTTCGCGCTGTCAACGGCGTCGTGCTTTGCGGCCGGGGTCTTGGGCGGAGAAGGGCAGGGCGTGTTATTGCGAAAGGTCACGCATAGCCTGCTGGTAATACTTGTGGGGTATCTTCTGGCCTTCATCCTTATAAATATCGTTAACCGCAGGGTAAAGGATATCAAGTCAAAACACCTTACCAGAAAAGGGGTCGTTTATTTTTTCACCATGGTGATCCTGGTATCCCTGGCTTTGATGTGGCTGCGGAATATAGGCTCTGTGACGGTGATCGTCAGTGTGATAGGCGCGGGCATAGCCCTGGCGCTGCAGGAAGCGCTGTTATGCATGGCGGGCTGGTTCCTTATCGTTGTGCGGCGTCCGTTCCAGATCGGGGACAGGGTAGAACTGGGCGGAGTAAAGGGCGATGTTATAGATATACGCCTTTTTCAGACCTCGCTTCTTGAGATCGGCAACTGGGTCGACGCCGACCAGAGCACCGGGAGGATAGTGAATATCCCGAACAGCGCCGTGTTTAAAAAGGAAAATTTTAACTATAACCAGGGTTTTGAGTTCATATGGAACGAGATAAAGATACAGGTGACCTTTGAAAGTGACTGGAAACGCGCCGAAGAGATAATGATCGAACACGGGAAAGGGATAGCGAGCGGTAAAGAAGATCTCGCGCACAAGAAGATAAACTTCATGACAAAGCGGTACATGATAAAGCACGGCAAACTCACGCCCATCGTATATGTGAATATCAAGGAAAGCGGCGTGGAACTGACGCTGCGGTATCTGACGGAGGCAAAGGCCCGGCGTAATACTCAGGACGCCCTCTGCCGCGAGATCCTGTCGGATTTCAGGAAAGAGGGAAAGGTTACGTTCGCGTATCCGACATACCGTATCGTCAGGTGAATTTCCCGGTCATCGCGGGGATGGGTGAAGGGCCCGCAATGACAGGGAAGAGCAGAGGAGGAAAAATGGAATGCAAGATAGCCGTTAATAAGCAGCGATGCAACTGCACCTATGAGCCCTGCTCCAAGAAAGGCAAGTGCTGCGAATGTCTGCCTTATCACCTCGATCTGGGAGAATTGCCCGCATGCTGCTTCCCGGATGATGTGGAAAAGACCTATGACAGGAGCATCAAAAGGTTCATTCAGCTCCATCAACAGTAAGTGCGTGAATGCGTATGGAAAGTAAATATGATGTTATAGTGGTGGGCGGGGGGCATGCCGGATGTGAGGCGGCTCTCGCGTGCGCCAGAATGGGGGTCCATACCCTTCTTATAACCTTTCGCAGGGACAGGATAGGATACACCTCATGCAACCCTTCCATCGGCGGTGTGGGCAAGGGGCAGATAGTGAAGGAGATAGACGCGCTGGGCGGTGAGATGGGGAAAGCCGCCGACGCCGGCGCGATACAGTTCCGGATGCTGAACTCATCTAAGGGTTACGCGGCGAGGTCGTCAAGGGTCCAGATAGACCGGAAGCTGTACAATATCTACATGATGGAGCGCGTCCTGGGTCAGGACGGCCTCGATGTGTTTGAGGGCGAGGCGAAAGAAGTCGTTGTCACTGACGGGGCCACGCGGGGCGTGCGCACTGAGACCGGGCAGGTTTTCCGGGCGCGTAATGTCATCCTGACCACGGGGACGTTCATGAACGGCCTTATGCATATCGGTCTTGAAGATTTTTCCGGGGGCCGGCTGGGGGAAAAGGCATCCTCAGGATTATCACAGAACCTTGTTTCACTGGGCTTCCGGGTGGGTTCCTTGAAGACAGGGACTCCGGCAAGGATAGACGGGAGCACGATAGACCTCTCCGTTCTTAAAGAGCAAAAGGGAGATGAGGATATTATCCCCTTTTCTTTTTCAACGGAACGGCTGACCCTTCCGCAGAAGTCGTGTTATATCACCAGGACGAATGAAAGAACGCACCGGATAATCCGCGAAGGCTTGGACAGGTCGCCTTTGTATACCGGCAAAATAAGATCCACGGGTGTGCGTTATTGTCCCTCGATCGAGGATAAGGTTGTCAGATTTCCGGGCAGGGATTCTCATGTAGTGTTTATAGAGCCGGAAGGGCTGGACACGGACGAATATTATCCTAACGGTATATCCACGAGCCTGCCCCTGGACGTTCAGGAGCGAATGATCCGCAGCATAGAAGGATTGAGCAATGTCCGGATGAACAGTCCGGCCTATGGCATTGAATATGATTTCGTGGACCCCACTGAGCTTGAAGCCACACTGGAGACAAAAAGGGTAAAAGGTCTCTTTATTGCGGGACAGATAAACGGGACGACCGGTTATGAGGAAGCCGCCGCCCTTGGGTTCATGGCCGGTGTGAACGCGGCCAGAAAGGTCAGACAGGAGGGACCCGTGGTCCTGGACAGGTCCGAGGCCTATATCGGGGTGCTCATAGATGACCTTGTGACCAGGGGGACCACAGAACCTTACAGGATGTTCACTTCCAGGGTCGAGTACAGGATCCTTGTCCGGGAGGATAACGCTGACACGCGTTTATCACCGGCAGGATACCGGCTCGGCCTTGTCACGGGGGAGGAGCTTGAACGGGTAAAAAGTAAGGCGGAGAGGGTGCGAAAAGAGGAGTCGCGTCTGAACTCCACAACGGTCTCCCCGGGGGCAGAGATCAATTCAATTTTGAGAGAAAAAGGCCAGCCAATCCTGTCCGGCGGTTTAACGCTTGCCCGGTTCCTGAAAAGGTCCGGTATTTCTTATGAGGACGTAACACGCGCGGAAAACGGAAGATCCGCTTTGACCTATTATGAAAAAGTCCAGCTGGAGGTCAACATAAAGTATACCGGCTATATAGAAAGGGAACTTTCAAAAATAGAAAGGTTCAAGGACCTGGAGAAGATCCGTATCCCGGAAGGCTTCGATTATTCCGGTATCAGCGGATTATCCAATGAGATAAAGGAAAAACTGGGCGGCCTGCGGCCGCGGTCGCTGGGCCAGGCATCGAGGATATCCGGTGTCACTCCCGCCGCGATCACTATCCTCATGGTCAAGTTGAGGACTTGGAAGGGTCAAGGCTCAAGGGTGTAGGGGGAGTTGGCATTGAGATATTACTCGTTCAGTTCATATTTACGTAATAAATTCAACTGCCGCGTCCACCGGCTCAGCCTGAACGCGGGGTTCACATGTCCGAACAGGGACGGGACACTGAGCAGTGAGGGCTGCATCTATTGCAACGAAAAGGGGTTCAGCCGGTTCGCCGGTCAGGCTTTACCGCTGGAAGAGCAGATCGAGAGTTCGATCAGGTTTGCCGGCAAGAGATACGGGGCCCAAAGGTTCATCGCCTATTTTCAGAACGCCACGAATACGTACGCGTCTGTCGATAAATTAAGGGAAACATACGATGTCATAAAGGGTTTCCCGGCAATCGCGGGATTGTTCATATCAACACGCCCCGATTGTATCGACGATGAAAAACTGGATCTTATCGCGAGCTATACCGGTGATTATGAGGTCTGGGTGGAATACGGGCTCCAGACCGTTCATGACAGGACCCTCACGCTGCTTAACAGAAAACACAATTTTGCACAGACGGTTGACGCCATCAACAGGACAGCGGCAAAGAACATAAAAGCCGGAGTCCACGTCATACTCGGGCTTCCGGGAGAGTCTGCGGCTGATATGCTTGAGACAGCCGGGGCCATTGCCGCGCTTCCGGTTTCCGGCGTGAAATTCCATGTCCTTCATGTTCTGAAAGACACTCCTCTTGAAAACATGTTCAAAGCGGGAAGAATAAAGTTGTTGGATATGGCGGAATATATTGATATAATATGCAGGTTTCTGGAACATCTCAGGGACGACCAGGTTGTTCTACGGCTGGTTTCTGACGCAAGAAGCGGGTTTCTCGCGGCTCCGGAATGGCAAAAGGACAAACACAAGGTCATACGCGCTATTGAGATGAGGCTGGAAAAGCTGGATACTTTTCAGGGAAAGGCCTGTAAGGCCGTACAAAGAATTTAAATTTCAAAGAAGGAGGGGTTTAGATGAGTGCGAAAATGATCGTGAGCGTTATTGTCATCCTTGTCGTGGCGGCAATGCCCATGGCGGAAAGTTTCGCGGCCAGCAGGGATTCTTCCGACCTTATTCGTTCAGGCCTTCTGGGCGCCGGCGCCGGCGCGGTCGGCGGCGCCGCTTCCGGAGCCAAGGGCAGTAATGTATGGAAGGGCGCGCTTGCCGGGGCGGGCGTGAACATCCTTGGAGGGGCGCTTCTGGATTCCATGAGCGGCGAAAGGACCAGGGACGTTTCGGAAGTGGATTCCGCGCAGCCAAGGCAGGCTTATTCCGACGGCTATGAGGACGGCTACCGGAACGGTTACAAAAAAGGTTATACCGACGGTTACAAAGAGGGACTGAAGGAAACATACGAGACGGAATAGCGGGGCCTGTTTAAAAAGAAGGAGGGATAGATGTTCAGACCGGAGATCAAGGTTCTTGACTGCACGGTCCGCGACGGCGGGCTTATCAACGATCATCGTTTTAACGACAATTTCGTGAGGGAAGTATACAGGGCCGTCTCTGCCGCAGGCGTGGATTATATGGAGATAGGATACAGATGTTCAAAAAGCATAATATCGCCGGATAAGTTCGGTAAATGGAAGTTCTGTGAAGAAGACGAGATACGCAGGGCCATTGACGGCATAGACTCGCATACCAAGCTTTCCGTTATGGTGGACGTGGGGAGAGTGGAAAAAGCGGATATACTTCCTAAAAAAGACAGCGTATTAGACATGATCCGGGTCGCCACTTATGTCAAGGATATCGATAAAGCGATCGATCTTGTCAATGAGGCCGTGGATAAAGGGTATGAAGGCACGGTGAATATCATGGCCATATCACGCGCTCTTGATAATGAGCTTGACGAAGCCCTGGCCCAGCTGGAAGAGGAGAGCAAGGCGTCTGTCGTATATATTGTGGACAGTTTCGGGGCCTTATACTCGGAAAACGTGCAGCATCTTGTCGGAAAATATAAGAAATTCCTGAAAAACAAAGAAGTGGGCATGCATGGCCATAATAACCAGCAGCTCGCGTACGCGAACACGATACAGGCTATCATAGAGGGAGCCAATTATGTGGACGGCACGATCTACGGGATCGGAAGAGCCGCAGGCAACTGCCCGCTGGAACTCCTTCTGGGGTTCCTGAAGAATCCGAAGTTCGATGTCAGGCCCATCTTTGACGTCATTACCAATGAGTTCCTGCCTCTTCGCGAGAAGATCGAATGGGGGTATATAATACCATATGCTATCACGGCCATGTTCAATGAACATCCCCGCCCGGCCATGGCCATCAGGAAAACCGAAGACAAAGACAGCTACCTCGCGTTCTATGAGAGTTTGTTACCTGATGACATGGAATAGCGCGGGCCGGAATATAAGATGGACATAGAGCAATTCGAAGAACTTCCCCTCATGGGTATTTTAAGGGGCATAGACGCCCCTGATGTGGAGCCCATCCTGGAGACCGTTATAAAGGCGGGGCTCAGGGTCATAGAGATCGCGATGAATACGCCCGGAGCCCCCGGCATGATAGAAAAAGCGAAAAGCATCGCGGAAGGGCGTATCCATATCGGCGCGGGCACGGTCCTTTCAACAGGCGACCTTGATGCGGCTTTGAACGCGGGAGCGGGGTTCATAGTCATGCCTGCCTGTGTCGGGGAGGTCATGCTCTCGTGCCGGGAAAAAGGCGTGCCGGTCTTTCCCGGGGCATTGACACCGCACGAGGTGTTTAACGCCTGGGATTCCGGAGCCGCCATGGTCAAGGTCTTCCCTTCGGGAGTGTTCGGGCCCGGTTATATAAAAGAGCTTAAAGGGCCGTTTGACGGCATAAAACTCATGGCTGTTGGTGGCGTGCGTCTGCAGAATATCGCGGAATTTTTCTCATCCGGCGCGAGCGCGGTCGCGTTCGGCGCGAGCGTGTTCAGAAAACAGTGGATCGAGCAAAAGGACTTTGCTTCCATCGGCGCGCTGATAAGGGATTATATCAGGGAATATAACAGGGGGTTGGATAGTCGTTAGTCGTTAGTGAATAGTCGTTAATCGTTGATCGTTAATCGTTAGTGAATGGGGAATGGTTGGCATATTTACGAAATACGGAACGAGAGCGGCCGCGGCTGCTTATCGCTGATAAGAATAACAGGATATATGATACGCTTTTTGAAGCGACCGGTATGAAGGGCGGAGAGTATTTCCGCCTGGACCCCGCCTGCCTGATAAAACTGCCCCCTGACAGCGAGCTATTCATGCTTCCGCATAGAGCGCCCGTGGGATTTGATCCCGAGACCGGCCGGTATGAGGAACTGGATCATGATCCGGGAAGCCGAAAAAGAGAACCGTGTTACGCTGTTGCGGCTTTTCTCGCGCCCGGGTATACCGCCGTATACAGCGCTTCATATAAGGAAAAAGGACGACCCCGCCTCCTGCCGCTGTTCAGCTACGCGGCCGTCGCTTTTTACAGGGGCCAATTCTATGCCGGGGGCGTAAGAGTAGACAGGGAGAGGCGCCAGCGGCTTGAAGGAATGGATGTCGGCCTTATAAAAAAGAACGTCAGGTCATTCCGTAAGGTCTTTCCGAAGAACCGCCTTGTGAGGCATCTTGAGACGTGCGCGCTTGTTTACGGATGCCCCGCGGCCAAGAATTTCTTTCTGAAAAGATATGAATGTCCCCTTCCCGTTTCCCCGACATGCAACGCCATGTGCATAGGATGTATCTCGTATCAACCGGGCGGCGCGTGCCCTCCTGTTACACAACCGCGTATCAGGTTTATCCCTGATCCGGAAGAGGTGGCGGAAATAGCGCTTTTTCACATACGCGCGGTAAAGGACCCGGTTGTGAGTTTCGGGCAGGGATGTGAAGGCGAGCCACTGATGGCCGGCGACGTGCTGGAGGAGGCTGTCGGGCTTATACGGCGTTCCACGGCAAAAGGCGTTATAAACCTCAATACGAACGCGAGCCGCCCCGACGTGGTGCGCCGGTTGTTTAACAAGGGCCTGGACTCCATGCGCGTGAGCGTGAACAGTTTGCGCGAGCCTTTTTACGCGGCGTATTATAAACCGCGCGGTTACGGGTTCAAAGACGTCGTCGCTTCGATAAAGGCGGCGAAAAGAGCGGGAGGATTCGTATCCTTAAATTATCTGGTAATGCCGGGATTTACGGATTCGGTGGAAGAGGCGGATGCTTTACTGCGTTTCCTGGGCCGCATGAACATAGACATGATACAGTGGCGCAACCTGAATTATGACCCCCTCGCGTATTTCAGGAAACTGAACGTCAGGATAGAGAGGAACGCCATGATCGGCATGGACACGCTTATCAGGAAAGTCAGGGACGAGTATCCGGAGGTCATGCACGGCTACTTCAATCCCTCGAAGCAGCGCATACGCAGGGCGCGAACGGCGAAAAAAGATCCACTATGAGAACACGCGATACATTACGCGGTTTTTTTCTTAGCCTTCTCCCGGCTCTGGCCGTTCTCGCAGTATGCGGTCTGACGGGTTGTTCCCGCGCGGGCACACCCGTTGAAATAGACATCAGCGCCAAAAGCGCGATGATCATGGAAGCGGGGAGCGGGAAGGTGCTGTTCGAGAAGAACGCTGATAAGAAGCTGCAGCCCGCCTCGACCGTGAAGGTCATGACCGCGCTTGTCGCGATGGAGAACGCGCCGCTTGAAAGAGAGGTAATACCGACCGTTTCCGTTACCGGGGTCGAACCCACTGTTATCAAACTGCGGCCGGGGGTACGGTACACGTTAAAGGACCTGATATCGGCCGTGTTGATAAAATCCGCCAATGACGCGGCCGTGGCCATAGCTGAAAGCGTGGCCGGGAGCGAGGAAGATTTCGTGAAGCTCATGAACCTTAAAGCCGCGGAAATAGGCCTGGAGAATACCTGTTTTACAAGCGCTTCAGGCCTTCCGGCCAGGCACAGAGAGGACCAGTATACCACGGCAAGGGATTTGGCCGCCATGATGCGGTACGCCCTCAGATACAGGTTCGTGCTGGAGGCAATGTCAAAAAAAGAGGAGGTTATCCGCGGCGGTGACGATAAAACCATCCTGCTGGAAACCCATAATAAGAGCCTTTTTTCGAAAAAAGGCTCATCATGGGGGAAGACCGGGTATACGAAAAAAGCGAAAAGGACGTTTGTCGGGGTGGACCCTTCCTGTCGCCCCAGGATAGTATTCGCCATGCTCGGGTCCCGCGATATCTGGAATGATATCGCGGTCCTTAAGGAGGGCGGGCTTGAGATATACAGGAGGCGCCGCGGCACGGTCTTATCGATGATCATCGACTGGATAAGGCGGGGGTGGTGACGCAGAGCAGCAGCGGCCCGCGAATATTCTGCTTGACTGGTACGCGGGGTTGTGGATAAGATATGGGTGATTTTTCGGGATAAGCTGCGGGCTCCAAGGGATATTATGAAAAAGAAACTGGCGGTCGCGTTCCTCTGGCACATGCATCAGCCCCTGTATAAGGACCTGTTAACGGGGAAATATCATCTTCCCTGGGTCAGGCTGCATGCCACACATGCTTACCTGGATATGGCCTCGATACTGGATGATTTTCCGGAAGTAAAATGCACTTTTAACTTTACGCCGTCCCTCATGTATCAGTTACTGGATATTGCCGCTGATAAAGGCGTGGATGACGTCTATTTCCGCTTATCCCTGAAGAACGCCGCCGACCTTACGAACGAAGACAAGTATTTTATCCTGCGGAACTTCTTTTCATGCAACCCCTCCACGGCCATATTCCCGATCAAGAGATACAAGGAGCTTTTTTCCATAAGGGGTGACAGCCTCCGGAAAACGAAGATCAGACAGAGGATAAAGGATTTCAGCGTATCGGATTACAGGGACATTCAGGTGTTTTTTAATCTCGCGTGGTGCGGTTTTACGCTGAGGAGAAAAGACCCGCTCGTCAGGGCGCTTCTCGCTAAAGGATCCGGATATACCGAGGAAGAGAAGACACAGCTCCTGAACCGCCAGAAGGAGGTGGTCGCTTCCATTCTGCCGATGTACAGGAAGCTGCAGGATGAGGGAAGGATAGAGATATCCACGACGCCGTTCTATCATCCGATCCTGCCGCTTCTGTGCCAGGGGAAGCCGGGGCAGGGGTTTGATCTCAGGGAAGACGCCGGATGGCACGTGAAGAGAGCCGTCAGTTTTTACAGAGAGGTTTTCGGCAGAAAGCCGCTGGGCATGTGGCCGGCCGAAGGAAGCGTAAGCGATGAGGTTATCTCTGTTTTCGCGGCCGAAGGCATAAAATGGATCGCTACGGATGAAGGGATATTGCTGGAGTCTTTTAAGAATACGCGTCTGGGGAGAGATGATCTGGTGTTCAGCCCTTTCACGGCGACACGGGGATTTCGGAGCATCAGCATGGTGTTCAGGGATGTGAACCTTTCCAATGCCATAAGTTTCAGGTACGCGCATATGCCTCCCAAACAGGCGTCGCGGGATTTTTTCAACGATATTATGGGTATCAGGGCCGCGACGGCCGGGAGAAAAGGGGATCATGTGGTCTCCGTGATCCTGGACGGGGAAAACCCGTGGGCATATTACCGTGACGGCGGCAGGGGATTCCTGTCCGGGATATACCGGCGGTTATCTTTATCAGGAGAGACAGAGCTCGTCACTTTAGGGGATTATCTTAGAACTCATGGAAAAAAGAGGATAAAAAGGCTAAAGAGCGGTTCGTGGATAAACCGCGATTTCAGCAAATGGATAGGGTCCCCACAGAAGAACAGGGCCTGGGAGTTGCTCAAGAAGACCAGGGAGGACATGTTCGCCTCCGGCCGTCCGGATAAAGCCGCGCTGGAGGAACTTTATATCGCCGAGAGCAGTGACTGGTTCTGGTGGTACGATGAATTCGGCACGGAACTCAATTTTATCTTTGATGATCTTTTCAGGATGCACCTGGCCAATATTTACAGGATCATGAAGAAAGAGGTCCCGGACTATTTGAAAGTCCCCATATGCGGGAAGAAGACCGGTTCCGCCGATGCCCGGCCGGGACCGGGCGCGGGTCCCGCGCCGCACGAAATGGCGTAGACATGGGCGAGCGGCGTTGCCCGGGGACGGCTGTTCCAGAAAAATGAATAAATCGTTGAATATCCTTTTCGTTTCCCCGGAGGTGTTCCCCTTTGCCAGGACAGGAGGGCTGGCGGATGTTTCCAGGAGCCTTCCGAAAGCGCTGGTATCCCTTGGCCACGATGTCAGGGTCATTATGCCGTTTTACAGGTGCGTGTCTGAAAGCGGTTTTAAGGCGGACAAACTGCTTGAGAATATAAGGCATCCTGTATCCGGAAGGATATTCGGGTTCGACCTTTTCCAAAACGGTTCTGACGGCGTCACGACGTATTTTGTGCGCAATGAAAAATATTTTTCAAGGGACGGCCTTTACGGAACCGCCGGAGCGGATTATCCGGATAATGCCCTGCGTTTCAGTTTTTTCTCAAAAGCGGCGCTTGCCGCCGTGAAAGCCGTTGGATTCAGGCCCGATATCATACATTGTAACGACTGGCAGTCCGCTCTTATTCCTCTTTATTTGAGGTCCAGACTCGCGGATGACGCTTATTACGGCGGGATAAAGACGCTTTTTACGGTCCATAATCTGGCTTACCAGGGCGTTTTTGGGAAAAAAAGCATGCGCGGGCTGGGTGTTCCGCCGGATCTTTTCAACATGAACGGTCTGGAGTTCCACGGAAAAGTCAATTTCATGAAAGCCGGGATCATTTACTCGGATGCCATAAGCACGGTAAGCCGGCGTTACGCCAGGGAGGTGATGACCCCTGAATACGGCTGCGGTCTGGAAGGCCTTTTAAAGGCCAGAGAACATGACCTTTCCGGAATACTGAACGGCGTGGATTACGATGTGTGGAGCCCGGAGAAGGACAGGTTCATAACGCCCAATTACGGCACCGGAAGTATCGAGAACAAGAGGATATGCAAGAGGCGCCTTCTGGAATACGCGCGTCTGCCGGCCTCTGTCGACAGGCCGTTGATAGGCTGTGTCACCAGGCTTGTGCATCAAAAAGGGATGGATATCCTGGCGGACGCCATGGATGAACTGATGCGGCTGGACGTCGGGATCGTCATGCTGGGCAGGGGTGATAACAGCTATGAGAGGGTTTTTACCGGCCTGGCAAAAAAATATCCCGCGAATATCAGCGTCCGGAAGGAGTTCAACGATGAACTTGCCCACAGGATAGAAGCCGGCTGCGACATGTTCCTGATGCCGTCGCGCTATGAACCATGCGGGCTCAATCAGATGTACAGCATCCGGTATGGCACTATACCGATCGTAAGGGCTACGGGCGGTCTCGATGACGTTATAAAGGATTTTGACAAAGACAGGGGAAAAGGCAATGGCTTTAAGTTCGGACCGGCGAGTAAGGACGCGCTGCTTTACGCGGTAAGAAGGGCGGTTTCCTGTTTTGAAGACAAGCCCCTGTGGAAGAAACTCATGTTGCAGGCGATGTCATGCGATTTTTCATGGGACCGCTCGGCCGGCGAGTATGTGAAACTGTACGAGAGGTTATCAGGCGGGGAAAGGTCATAAGGAGAGACGATGCGCGCGGACTTACTGATGGGGATCCATTTCCACCAGCCGGTGGGAAATTTCGACCATATCATGGAAAGGGCGTGCGACAGATGTTATATCCCTTTCCTGGAGACCGTGAAACAGTATCCGGATATCAGGATGAGTTTTCATTTTACGGGATGCCTGCTGGAATGGATCGGGAATAAAAGACCGGAGATGATAGGAACGATACGCAAGCTGGCCGGCTCGGGGCAGATCGAGATAATGAGCGGCGGGTTTTACGAACCCATCCTTTCGTCGATCCCGCCGAGAGACAGGTTGTCGCAGATATTGATGTTGAACGAGTACGTAAGGACCACCCTGGCGTGTGAGCCCCGGGGGGCCTGGGTCGCGGAACGCGTGTGGGAGCCGGATCTGCCGTCGGTCTTCCATGACGCGGCCATAAAATATGTCATTCTGGATGACACGCATTTTTTATACGCCGGTGTCAGGAAGGACAGGACATACGGATATTATGTCACGGAGGATAACGGGAGATCAGTAGCCGTGTTCCCGTCGGACAGGGTACTGAGGTATCATATACCTTTCAAGATGCCTGAGGAGTGCGTGGATTATATGAGGGGTGTTGCCCTGGCCGGCGCGGATCCCACGTTCGTTTACGGCGATGACGGGGAAAAATTCGGAGAGTGGCCGGGCACGAACAGATGGGTATATGAGGAGGGGTGGCTCAGGAAGTTTTTTGATGAACTCATGAAGAACAGGGACTGGCTGAACACGATGACGTTTTCCGAGTCCCTGGAGAAAAAACAGCCCCTGGGAAGGGTGTATCTGCCTGCCGGTTCGTACGAGGAAATGCTCGAATGGGCTCTTCCGGCCGACAGTCAGGAATGGTATGAGGACGCGCTGGAAGACCTGAGGTCTTCCGGAAAGGAGGAGTTTTTCAAGCCGTTTTTCAGGGGCGGATTCTGGAGGAATTTTTTGACAAAATATCCGGAATCCAATCATATGAACAAGAAAATGATATACGTAAGCGGCAAGGTCCAGGCCCTGCGTGAAAAAGGGGCGGGAAAAGAGGTGCTGGCTGACGCTGAAAAAGATCTTTTCAGGGGTCAGTGCAACTGCGCGTACTGGCATGGTGTATTCGGGGGGCTCTATCTTTCTCACCTGAGGAGCGCGGTCTATCATCATCTGATAAGGAGTGAGGCCGCGGTGGACAGGGTGCTTTACGGGGAAAAAGCGTTTTGCAGCGCCGAAGTCCTTGACATGGACGCGGATGGTTTTGATGAGGCGGTGCTCGAGAACCGTGAGCTGGCGCTGTATTTCGCTCCGCATGAAGGAGGCATATTAAAAGAGCTTGATTCCAAAGCGGTTTGCCATAATCTTATGAACATCCTGACACGGAGGAAAGAAGCATACCACAGGAGGATCATACAAAAGATCGAAGCCGAGGAGTCGAAAGAACTTGCGGAATGTCAGACCATCCATGACGCGATCCAGGTGCCGGACGCCGGGATAAGGGAACATCTCGTATATGACCGGTATGAGCGTTACAGCCTTATCGACCATTTTCTGGGGAGTGACGTGGATATAGATATGTTCTCCCGGTGTTCTTATCCCGAGGCCGGTGATTTTATCAAAGCCCGGTATGATCTCGACATAAAAAGGTCTGCCCGGGCCGTGGCGCTTGTCATGAAAAGGATCGGGAAGGTGAACGGTTCCGGTGTGAGCGTTCTGAAAAAGATCACCTTACCCGGAAAAGGCGCCCGGCTGACAGTCGAGTATATTATACATAATATCAGTAAGGACACTGTGAACGTGATGTTCGCCCCGGAGCTTAACCTGACCATGCCGGAGGCCGGCTCTGATAGATATGCCCTGGTCCTTAACAAAGGGCAGGGGCGCTCCGGCCTGAATGCGACTTTTGAACAAGAGGGAGTTGATATCTGTAAGATGCATGATGCCAACGGTTGTCTGTCCTGCGGGATCGCGTTCTCAGAGCCATGCCGTTTGTGGCATTTCCCGGTCAGAACGGTTTCCCAGTCGGAAAAGGCCTACGAGCTGAATTATCAGAGCTCGGCGATCCTTCCGGCCTGGAGATTGGACCTGCGTCCAGGCGGAAAAAAGAAACTCGGCATGGAGATAAGCGTATTGACCTGACCCTTTTACGCTGTTTTTCTGTTGACACATTCTGACACCGCGAGTTATAATCGAATCCGTCGAGATACCCCGATCGGTCAATGATCCAATGAGTCCATTTTCCGGGAGACAGGATGGAAGCTTCTGTTTACAGGCATGATATGACATCCGGCAGAGCCGACGCCGGCATGGAGCGGAACCGGGATATGCAAGTCCCTTCAGGCTATAATGACAACAGGATCGTGCTCATGGTAAGGGATCCCTGGACCCTTTATACATACTGGGAAGTTAAAAAAGAGGTCGAGGACAGGGTCAGGGACGATATACGCCGGAAGGACCTGGCCGTTTCAAAAAGTGTGCTCAGGGTTTATGACGTCACTGAAAGCGGCCCGGACAGGGAGCCCAGT
>DAOVKF010000063.1 GCA_030631915.1 Candidatus Omnitrophota bacterium | reverse complement strand
TGATCATATTGATATTGGGCGGCGGCTATGGTATCGTAATGGAACTGCTACAGTATTTTGTCGCCGGCAGGTATCCCAGTCCGGGGGACGGCGCCGCGAATCTGAGCGGCGTGCTGTCCGGGGCCATGGTCGGAAAGGTCGTGATATGGCGGAAATAAAACCTTTTAAAGGGGTGCTTTATAACAGCGCGAAGATGGGCGGGGATTATCCAAGTGTCTGCGCCCCTCCATACGACGTCATTTCCCCGGCCATGAGGGATAAGCTGTACGATAAAAACGGATATAATATTGTGCGGCTTATCCTGGGGAGATCTTATCCCTCCGACAATGCCGGGGAGAACAGATATATCCGGGCCGGGAGGCTTTTGAACGAATGGATGAGACAAGGGGTCCTGATAAAGGATAATTCCGATGCCTTTTATGTCTATGTGCAGGAATATACTTCAGATGACAGAAAATGCCGGAGAACAGGATTCATCGGCCTTATGAAGATAATGGACCCGGATGAAAAAAGGATCTTTCCGCACGAGCGCACGCATGCCGGACCAAAAGAAGACAGGATGAACCTCATCAAAGAGGTGAGGGCCAATCTCAGCCCCGTATTCGGGTTATATCCGGATAGAGACAGGGGTGTAACCGCGATACTCGAAGATGCGGTATCTTCGGCTGCCCCTGCTATCGACATACGGGAGGGGCGTGAAACCCACGCCCTCTGGCGTCTCCGCGACAGGGATCTGTCAGAAAAAATATCCCGCCTGATGGAGGACAGGAAGATATTCATCGCGGACGGCCATCACAGATATGAGGTCGCCAGGAAATACAGGGATATGATGAGGAAGGGCGCGGGGTATAACGGCGGAGCGGATTTTGTAATGATGTATTTTACCGATATGACGTCCCCTGACGATCTTACGGTGATGGCGACCCACAGGGTGATAAAGGATACGGGAACCATGGATGACGATGAGGTGCTCAGGAGGCTCGAAGAATATTTCCGCGTGACCGAGCGCGTAGACCTGCGGGAATTGATGAAGAGCCTGAAGGAGCGGTCCGCGTCCGGCCATGTTTTTGGTTTTTTCGGAAAAGGGAAATATTTTTTAATGGAGATGAAGAACGAGCGTGATATCGAAAAACTGATCGTTGACGAGAGATCCGCGGAATGGAAAAGACTGGGAGTGAGCATATTGCATTCCGCTGTTTTGAGGGAGATGCTGGGGGTAAAGAGCGAAGAAGGGAACGTAACGTATGTCAAGGACCCCGAAGAAGCCGTGTCCCTGGTCAGGGACGGCAGCCACAGGTGCGCTTTCTTTCTTAATCCCACGCGGGTGGACCAGCTTAAAGCCGTGGCTGAAAGCGGTGATATGATGCCGCAGAAATCCACGTATTTTTATCCCAAACTTTTGAGCGGACTTGTTATGAATAAATTCGATCGATCCGTGTCATGAGGCACGACCGGGGGGGCGAAGATGCGTTTTTTTGCGAAAAAGCCTAAAATAGTCAGCGGCGCGCGGAAGAAAGATATACCGGGAGGATTGTGGACAAAGTGCCCCGAGTGCGGAGAACTCCTTTTCAGTAAAAAACTCAAGGAGAATCTTGAGGTCTGTCCGAAATGTGACTACCATTTCCGCGTGGGAGCTTATGAAAGAATAAATATCGTGCTTGACGGCGGGACTTTTCGGGAAATTCACGGGAATATGCGGAGTAAGGATCCCCTGAAGTTCAAAGGGCCCAGGGATTATCCCGCCAAAATAAAAAGAGACCAGAAGATCACCGGCCTGAAAGAAGCGGTTGTGGTCGGTGAAGGTAAGATAAACGGGAGACAGGTGGCCCTGGGAGTTACCGATTCACGGTTCATTATGGGATCAATGGGATCAGTGGTCGGGGAAAAGATCACCCGGCTTATAGAGTACGCGGACGCGGAAAAGATCCCCCTTATCATTATCTCAGGTTCCGGCGGAGGGGCCAGGATGTATGAGGGCCTGTTATCGCTCATGCAGATGGCAAAGACCAGCGCGGCGCTTGAAAGGTTAAACAGGCACCGCGGCCTTTTTATCTCCGTGTTGACGAATCCGACGATGGCGGGAATAATGGCCAGTTTCGCTTCTCTCGGCGATATCATCATGGCGGAACCCGGAGCGCTTATAGGATTTACGGGGCCGAGGGTAATACAGCAGACCATCAGGCAGGAGTTGCCCGAGGGATTTCAAAGTTCGGATTTTCTGCTGGAACACGGGCTGATAGATATGATAGTCAACAGGGGTGAGATGAAGGAAACGCTTTCAAAGCTCATGGGATACCTTGATAGCAGCGACGGATGGCAGCGAGAGGCGAAGGATAAAGGGTGAAGAATGGAAGGGTGAGTTAGGGTTGACTTTTAGCGGGTTGTATAGTATATAGAGAAACAATGTTCAAGGGATGTTAAGCGGCAATTTAACGCAAAAATATAAGGTGGTAATATGGCCCAGGTCAGTTTACAGAACGTAAAAAAGATCTTCCCCGGCGACGTGGTTGCCGTCGATAGCGTGAGTTTCGGCGTGGAAAGCAAGGAGTTTATGGTCCTTGTAGGCCCTTCGGGTTGCGGGAAATCCACGATCCTGAGGCTGATCGCCGGTCTGGAAACAGCGAGTGAAGGGAATATCTATATCGGCGACCGGAGAGTCAACAGCATACCTCCGAAGGACCGGGATATAGCCATGGTTTTTCAGAACTACGCGCTTTATCCCCACATGACCGTCTATGGAAACATGGCGTTCGGCCTGAAGTTGAAGAAGTATCCTCCGGAGGAGATAAATTCAAGGGTGAAGGAGGCTGCCGCTATACTCGGGCTGGAGCGTTTATTGAACAGAAAGCCCAAAGAGCTGTCAGGAGGCCAGCGCCAGCGTGTGGCCGTAGGCAGGGCCATAGTGCGCAAGCCCAAGGTGTTTCTTTTTGATGAGCCGTTGAGCAACCTTGACGCCAAATTGAGGGTGACGATGAGAACAGAGCTTCACCGCCTTCACATAAGGCTTCAGTGCACCATGATCTACGTGACGCATGACCAGACCGAGGCCATGACTCTCGGGGACAGGATAGTGGTGATCAAGGACGGGATCATTCAGCAGGTCGACACGCCCACCAACGTGTATAACAAACCTGTAAACAAGTTTGTGGCCAGTTTTATAGGGGCCCCTCCCATGAATTTCCTGGAAGGCAGGATCGTGAGCAAAGCCGGCAGGCTGTATTTTGATGAGGGTAATTTCCGGATAAAGATAGTGGAGGACATGTATGACGCCCTGGCAGATCACGTTAACGTGCGGGTCATGATGGGGGTAAGGAGCGAGGATATTTACGATAAGCTGTTCGTTTCGGAAGCGCCTCCTGAAAATATAGTTACGGTGACATGCGAAGTGGTCGAACACCTGGGCTCGGAAGTATATATACATATGAGCACCGGGAAACATATCTTTATCGCCAGGGTGTCGGGCGACGCCGATCCTCAGATCAACCAGGATATCGATATGGTCTTTGACATGAGCAAAATACATTTTTTCGATAAAGCGACCGAAACAACCATTATTTAGTTGATCCATGACTCCTTTTATCAGAAGGAACCTTCTCATACCCCTGTCCACTGTCCTTTTTGGAGGATTATTATACAGCCTTGTTTATTTAGTGCCCCTGTTAAACCGCCGGATCCAGCATTTAGAGTTGATCTTCATCGCCTGCCTGATGCTGATGGCCATGGTCGTCATGCTTTTCTGGGTCTCACTGGGGGTGTTCGCCGGCTTGACCTCTTTTCTGCTGGCGATGATCTTTATATACAAACCCCTGACCGCTCTTAACCCCTATTATTACGGTGTCCTGATACTGGCGTTCTTTCTTAACAGTATTATAGGGCACCATATCTACAGGAAGGTCAATAAATCCGTTCAGGACTACACGATCACCGCTGAAAAGGTCAATGAGGATATAAATCTTATCCAGAACCATTTTGAGAACAGAATGGCCGAGATCTCGGCCATGGAGGGTAAGATCAACAGCCTTTTTAAGCTGAAGGATATTTCCGAGAAACTGAGCCTCTCTTTTTCCGCCGAAGAAGTCATCAAAGTGACGGTAAACGAGACCTTTGATAATTTTAAGGGCGATGTCAGAGTGTCGTTTTATACGGCCGATGAGAAACGGAAAGAGCTGTTCTTATCCAGCACGGCGATGAGCGACACCAGAAAGCCTGTTGCGCCGGGGAAGGGAGGCATATTCGAAAGATGGATCATGACAAAGATGCAGGGGCTGCTCGTCAGGGACACCAGGAAAGATTTCAGGTTTTCGGTCACCGGCAGGGAAAAGAACGCGGACTTCATCTCCCTTATCGGCAAGCCGCTGATAATCGGGGGCAGCGTCACGGGCATTTTAGAGGTGGACAGCCGGCAGGAGGAAGCGTTCGGACAGCACGAACTCCGCATTCTGGATATTATAGGCGAATTAGCCGCCATAGCGCTGGAAAACGCGAAATTATACCGAAAGACCGAGGAGCTTGCGATCAGGGACAGCCTGACGGGCCTTTATGTACACCGCTTTTTCATGGAGCGTCTGGAGGAAGAAATAAGGAGGGGCCTGCGGAGCGGGAGCACCTTCGCCCTGTTCATGCTGGATATTGATGATTTTAAGAAGTTCAACGATAAACACGGCCATATGGCCGGGGATCTTGTCCTGAAAAACGTGGGACGGATATTAAAGAGCAAAGCATCCGCCGGGGATATCGTATGCCGCTACGGCGGGGAGGAATTTACGTTTATAGCGCTCAACTGCAATAAGGAGGGTGCTGTAAAGCTTGCCAGGGATATCAAGGACGAGATAGAGAACAGTTGTGTGAACATACGCAGAGAGAGGAAGTCCGTCACCGTTTCGATCGGACTCGCGATGTTTCCCGCGAACGCCAAACTCAGGGACGGCCTTATATGGGAGGCGGACAGGCGCCTGTATCAGGCCAAGGCTAAAGGAAAGAACAGGATATGTTCAAAATGAGACCGGTCTTTGTATTCGCCGTTAACGCTCTGCTTCTGAGCCTGAGCTGGTTGTTCCACCGGTTCGCCCACGGGGATGAGTATCTGATCCTTTTCGTCATCCCGCTTGTCTGCATCATCGCCCCCTATGCCCTGACAATACGCGCGATGATATTTCTGCTTTCCGGGAATCTGATGTTTCTGGTGTTTTACTCGATGACAGGGATACTGAATCCGGTGGATGTGGTGGTCCTGATGTCCCTTTTCCTGGCAAGCAGCGGCATCAGCTACATGGTAATGCTGCTTGGTATAGCATTTGAAAGGTATAACAGGTCCCGGATCGTCACGGCGGAGCGGAAGTATAACCATATAATGAGAGGTCTGGAAAAGATCGAGCGAAAGGGAAGGAACGTTGAAAGGGAGATGGCCCGTATTTCACGTTTGTACGAAATAACCAAGCAGCTCGGTTCCGTCCTTAAATTCGACGATCTGATGGATACGCTGTTTGATTTTCTTAAGGATAATTTTCAGTTCGAGACGGCGCATCTTCTGATATTCAACAAAGGCGAGTTTTCGCACAGTGTATCCAGAGGCGTATCAGGGGACCGGGAATACCGTGAGGGTGCCGGGGAAGCGGAAGAACATGTTGTAGATTTCAAAGTCATGGTGAATTATCTGAGGGAGAAAGGTTTTAAGCCGTTTTATATGGAACGGCGCAGCGACGAAGAGATATTTAACCGGATCGGGGTCAGCGCGGACACGTTTTCGGCTTTTCCGCTGTTCGTGAAGAGCATATCGGCCGTGCTGGCCATAGAAGGCACGACCAGGCAGGGGTATAACAGGTTCAGCATAATTGCCCCGCAGATAGCGCTGGAACTCAGAAAAGTGGAGTTGTACGAGCAGGTCGAGAAGCTTTCCATCTTTGACGGTCTTACCGGCGTATATTTGCGGCGCTATTTCATGGAGCGGCTGGAAGAGGAAGTCGACCGTGCCAGACGGCTGGATCTCACGTTCTCGGTCGGGATGATAGATATCGATCATTTCAAGGAATGTAATGACCGTTACGGGCATCTGGTAGGGGACGGCGTGCTCAAGGAAGTGGCTGAGAGGCTGAAGCTCTCCGTAAGAGAGGTGGACATGATAGCGCGGTACGGCGGCGAGGAGTTTTGTGTTATATTGCCGGAGACGACAAAGGACCTTGCCCTTGTCGTGGCTGAACGTCTGCGCAAATCCGTGGAAATAGGGGCCGTGAAGGCATTTGATGAAAAGATCAATATAACGGTCAGCGCGGGTATTGCCACGTATCCGGCGGACGGCAAGAACGCTTCTTCGCTGATAGAAGCCGCGGACACGGCTCTTTATAAGGCGAAGCGAAAGGGGCGGAACATGGTCGTCACGGCATAAGAAGATGACGCGGACGGAACGCAGGAGGCCGCGGGTGATCCTATGAAGATCCGAAAATCATTGACAGTGCTGCTGGTACTGACATTTTTTCTTTTCCGCGCGTATTCATACGCGCAGGATGAGGACCTGTTCAAACTGAAAAAGGGTCAGCCGGTCATAGTCGACGGCGACAGGGTGGAGTATTTTGAAAAGAAAAATAAAATACTCGCGGAAGGGAACGTTTCTATCAGATACGGGGACGTCAGACTTTCCTGTGACCGCATAGAACTCGATACGAAAACCCAGCAGGCTGTCTGCCGCGGCAATGTCCGCGTCGAACATCCCGAAGGCGTTCTTACCGGTGACCATATAGCGTATGATTTCCTGAAGAAAAGGGGAGAGATCATAGGCGGTGAGGTCAGCGCATTCCCCTGGTTCGGGCAGGCGCAAGAGACGGGCCGGGTCGGGGATAACGAATATCTCCTTAAGAAAGGTTTTATCACCACGTGTGATCTGGATAACCCGCATTACCGGATACAGGCCGAAGAAATAAGAGTTTTCCCCGATGATAAGGTCATCGCGAAAAACGCGGTCTTTTACATCGGAAAGGTCCCCGTCCTCTGGGTCCCCTACTATTACCATCCCATAATCCAGAGCCGCGCGAAGGTACAGTTCATCCCGGGGCAGAGCACTGATTGGGGATATTTTCTTTTATCGGCGTGGAGGTTCCATATCAGGGGGAATACCAAAGTGGATGTTCTGGTCGACTACCGGACGAAAAAAGGCTTTGCCGAGGGAGCGGATCTTTATTACTACATGGACGACATCGGCCTGCCGGGGTTCGGAAAGGGCCTGTTCCGTTCGTATTTCATCCATCAGAATGACAGGGGGACGTATGATCCCTCGTCATTACGCGGCGAAGGGACCGATCCTTCACTGCGTAAAAGGTTCCAGTGGACGCACAGGATCGATTTTGATCCCAGGACGGTGGGGATGATCGAGTTCAACAAGCAGAGCGACGAATACGTCCTGAAGGATTATTTTTATAACGAATATGAACAGAACGGCGATACCCCCCGGAATTATATTTCAGTGATATCCAGTCAGCCCAATTTCGTGTTCGGCGTGACCGCGGAGAAGCGTTTTCATGATTTTTACGCCGTGACTCAGAAACTTCCGGAGTTATGGATGGATATACCCGCCCAGAGGTTGTGGGAAACCCCCTTTTATTATACGAGCGAGATGTCCGGGACGGTATTTGACAAGCAATACGCTTTTGAGAGTCAGCCGCCCGAGAAAGTGGAAAGGTTTAATTCCTTTCACAGGCTTTCATATGTCAGTAAGCTCGGTTTTTTGAACCTGACGCCGTTCGGCACGTTCCAGGAAACGATGTACGGCAGGAACAGGTGGGAAAGCGGTCTTATTGCAAGGGAAGCGTTTGGCGGCGGACTGAACGTTTTTTGCCGGTTTCACCGTATTTTCGATATTGTGACCAATGTCCTGGGGCTGAACATAAACGGTCTCAGACATATCATCGTTCCAGAGGCTGAATATGCGCACGTGCATCAGCCGACCGTGGATAAGGATAGCCTCTATCAGATGGATGAGATCGATTCTCTTGAAAAGGAGAACAGGGTTTCCCTTTCCCTTGTGAGCAAATTGCAGACCAAAAGGGGCATGGACGGGGAATTACGGGCCGTGGACCTGGCAAGGTTTGTTGTCGGCACGGATTATCTTTTTCGCATGAAAAAAGACAGGTTTGAATTCAAAAAAAACGGTACATTTGACGATATAGCTTTCGAACTGGAACTGCGGCCCTACGAATGGCTGTACCTGGATTCGAAAATGCAGGTCGCGACTAAAAATCAGTCGGTCCGAACGGGAAGCGTGGAAGTTTCATTACGTCCATGGGATAATTTCTGTATGGATGTCGGGTACAGATACGAGAAAAAAGTATTTGATCCCAGGAACCAGTTTACCTTTGATATGAGTTTTGTCCTGAGTCCCAAATGGCGTTTTGGATGGTATGAGAGGGTTAACCTCCATAACGGCACCATAGAGGCACAGCAGTTTTCTGTTACGCGTGACCTGCATTGCTGGGAAGTCGAGGTCTCCTATAACGTCGAAGGCAGCAATTTTCTGGAAGATGAACATACGTTCTGGATAGCTTTCAAGATCAAGGCTTTTCCCGACATGCAGATCGGCCTTAACCGTTCCTTTGCCAAACACCCCGCCGGCTCAAGTTCCCGTTAATGTTAAACATAAAAAAGTAAGAAAAATCCCCTTGCATTTCTGGAAGGACAGGGTATACTTTAGTTATCATTCAATAGTTTTACAAAGTTTTTAGAAAAAACAAAACAAAGGAGAAAGTAATGAACACGGAAAGAACACGGAACACGGGGTTTGCCATGGCGGTCATGGCAGTAATGGTTGTCCTGGTCATGGCATGGGTGGTGGTCATAGCGCCAGTCCCAGAGGCCAATGCCGATG
>DAOVKF010000141.1 GCA_030631915.1 Candidatus Omnitrophota bacterium | reverse complement strand
CGTAAGAGCGAAAAACAGGCCAGGGAATACGCGGAAGAAGAAGCCGAGATGTATTACAGGGCCGCGCTGGAACTTGACCCGTCCAACACGCAAGCCGTGAAAGGGTTTTTGTCTCTTTACGGCAAAGACAGGGCAGACGCGCTTTTCAGCGGAAAGAACCTGGAGTTGGTGACCGCGGTCATAAATGAGACCGATGACATGGAGATACTGGGCGATCTTGTGAAGACCGCTTTTCAGGGCAGGAACGGATACCTTGACACGGCCAGGGTCAGCGTTATCAAAGCCATCTTTGAACGGATAAGTTCGCGTGAGGACAAAACTGATGTCGATGTGATCCGCGTTATGAACGGTATTTTGCCGGAGCTGAGGCAGCTTAAACCGCAGGGGCAGGACCTGCAGTATCAGGTTCAGAGCATTGTTAACATCACGGATGAAATACAACGTGACCTTAAGAGCAACGCCACGTTCAGGCTCAATCCGGGGATCGACATGACTTTTGGCCTGTTTTCAGCGTATGTTTACACGATCTGCAATAACAGGGGGGAGGCCCTGAAGAGCTTGCGGTCTATCTCTCCCCGCAGTGAGCGGGATAAGCCGGAGTTTGTTTTCGCCGGGTTACGCCTGCATCTGGTGAACGGAGACGTGAAAGCGGCTGAGTATAGCCTGAGGGCCCTTGCGAGACTGGACCCCGGCATGACCCCGCTGGCCAGGAGCCTGGTGGCTGAGGCGTATTTCAATTTCGCCGGGTCTGAGCAGGACCAGGAACGGAAAAAACTGTATCTGGAAAGGGCGGCGGAACTCTGGCCCGGATATCTGGAAGCACGTGAGGCTCTTCGCGATCTATATAGACAGTCAAAAGACATATCCATAAAAAATAAAGCCAAACAAGAGGATATATCCATCCAGGGGATAAAAGCGGCAAAAAAAGCCGGCAGGGGCCTGAGCCCCGGGGTCATGGAATGGAGCAGGGCCCTGGAGATAAGGGAACACATCATAAAAGCCCCGGTCATTGAGAGGATAATATATTTTGGTCTCCCGCTCGTGGCAGGGCTCCTGATACACGGGGCGGCCGAAAGCGCGGGTATGCCGGGTCTTATGACGTTCAATAGTATATTTGCGCTGGCGCAGCTGCCTTTTATTTACCGTTTCATCAAAAAGCATAAAGGTGAAAGACGCATGGCATGGGCTGTATCCGCGGGAAGTCTTGTTCTGCCTCTTGTATACGACCTCGCACCTGTGTATTACCTGGCCGTTGCCATCGGCCTCCACGCCACAGTCAACCTTTCGGTATTCGTTCTCAACGCTGTCTGGCAAAAGCGTCTCTTTAATTACGCTACAAGAGCGGATAACCTGCCTGAAGTATTGCCCCGGAAGCGTGTTCCGCCGCTGCGGACAGCGGGAAGACCTTTGAATACCGCGGTCATAGGCATTGTCGGGGCGGAGAGCCTGGCAGAGAGGTTCACGGAGAGATATCCTGACATGGAATTCATCTCTGAGGAAAATAAGAATGCTCTGTTAGAAAGGATGGAGGAAATACCCGGAATGCAGCCGCGTGTGCTCGTTGAAATGACCGATGTGAGGAAGATCGACGGCGCGGTAGAAGACGCGGTGCGGATGGCCGAAGTCCAGGCGTTCACCGCCCTGTATCCGTACATCGTCCATCCTTATATGGTCGGATTGCGGGAAGAGACCCTGCGGGAACTGCGGAAAGTCGAAAGCCGGGGCAAAATGCTTGAAATATTGCGCGATACTATTCCAGTCGAAATCCGGCAGGACGTGTTCGAATCACTTATATGCGCGTATCATTCCGGAACGGCCTTGGAAGGGAAACCCGTCACCCGCATGCCTGTCCCGGGCATGAAAGAAGAAGAGGACCTGGTCGAGGGATATATCGATTCGTTCGACAGTTACATGGAAGCCGGAGAGGGGACCGACGCTGAACGCGGACTGCTGGATTTTTGCGTGAGTCTGAATGATTATCTTGTCAGGTATCTGAAGGACAACCCCGGGGGAAATCTCGCCGATATTTTCCTCAGGCACCGGCACATAGCCGCTGAACAGGAGATACGGAGGATGGAAAACGCTATTATCGACCTGATCCCGGGCCGGTCGGTCATCCCGCGCGCAGTTGTCATTGACAGCAGGCTCCCGGGCGTTGATCTGGACGCCATGGCCCCCGCGATCGAGCGATACGCGGATAAGAAGTTTTACGTATGCGTAATAACCGCGACAGGCGGTTCTGTCCCGGATGCCGTTAAAAATATCAGGAACGTCATACATATAACCTTTGATCCGGAAGCCCGTGAGACCATGGAAGAAACCGTGATGATCGTGCGAAAAAGGGTAGCGGACAGGGAGGGGACAAAGGATATCAATGACATACCCGTCGCGGGGATATCAATGGTCACGCTCGATTCCATGGCAGGGGATATGATCGGCTACCTCCAGCGGCAGGACAGAAAAAAAGCGGCAGTGCCCAATTTCGCGATCCTCGGACAAAAGATCCTGACACGTGACGCCGAGGGAAGAAGGATGAACCGGCTGATGCCCACCATTGCCACGCTCAATATCCTGTGGAGGTTCAAGGACATGAACAACGTCCCGCACCTGATAGCGGTCGAGTGCCCGAAGAACACGATAGAAGAGATAGAAGCCGGACTGAAACATGTCCTTTATTCGCTCGAAAGGCTCACAAAGTTGAAGATATTCGAAAAGCTCAGGGAGTTCATCGAAACCCTCAGGTCCATCCGCGCCGCCGTCTAAGCACGGGGACATGCCTGAAAGGGACACCCTGACATACGGCAGAGCACGCAAACTGTTCTTTTGTCAAGAAACGGGAGCAATGGATCTCAATGAAGAAAGTCGGAGGTATCGGACGGATAATAATTTTTGCGTTCTTATGTACAGGGGCGGTTTCGCCAGGGGAACTTTGCGCGGGTAAGCCTTTTCAAGGATATGCCGCCAGACATGCGGAGGAGCAAAGGATACTCGAGAAGGCCCTGGACGCTGATCCCCGCGACCATGTCGCGGCCACCCGCCTGGGGGAAGTGTATTGGCAGAAAGGAAAAAAGAAAGCGGCGATAAAACTTTTCAGAAGAGCGATCAGGGCCGCTCCCGAATATTCTCCTCCTTATTTTTTTATTGGAAAAGCTTATTTTTTTGAGAAGAAACCCGAAAAAGGCACAGCGCAGTTTGACATCTTTGAAAGGAAGATGGATGTCCTGATCAGCAGCGATAAAAGTCTGACGGATTTTTATGTTTCCTGTCTGTACCATATGAGCTACCTTTATTCGACGTTGAAAAGATATGAAGACGTGGCTGGAGGATATAAAAAGATCATTAAGATAAAACCCGATGAGCAGAAAGCGCATTATAATCTGGCCGTCGGCTATTACAAATATTACAACAGGCGACAGATGGCTTATAAAGAACTGAAAAGAGCGATAGAGATAGACACGAACAGACATCTCAGCAATAAAGCCGAATTTTTCATTGAGTACATGCGAAAAAATCCGGATCTCCGCTACACGGAGGATATTTCATTTATCGAAGAAGG
>DAOVKF010000096.1 GCA_030631915.1 Candidatus Omnitrophota bacterium | reverse complement strand
GAGTTGCCCGGGTCCTTCTTTTTTTTGATCCAGCCGTCCGAAGCAGCGGTAGTACAGGGGTGGGCGGCCGAAAAAACGGTTTTATATGGCATGTCTGTTACTATAACGAAAATTTCACTACTTTACTAAGTTATGGTTTGACCCCTCAACCGCAATTTGATACTATATAACAATATAAGTGGTTCCTGTCGTTTTTTCTGCCGACAAAAGGTGTGAAAGTGAAAGAGAAACGGTTATTCTCAGTATATATTATTGCTGGTCTGGTCCTTATGTCAGTGACCGGTTGCGGGAGGCCGAAAGACAAGGGAGTGGTCCTTGCCCGGATAGGCGATATGAAAATAACCGTGTCGGATTTCAACGAAAGGATCTCAAATCTGCCGACACGCTACCAGAATGTCATAAAAAAACGCAAAAAGGAATTTCTTCAGGAGATCATAAACGACATGCTGCTTTATCAGGAGGCGGTCCGGCAGGGACTTCAGAAAGACAAGGACGTTGTAAAGGTTATCGAGGAGGCGCGAAAAAAGATATTGATCGCCCGGCTTCTGAAGGACAGGATCGATGACACGATAGCGATAAGTGAAGACGAGATTGCGGGGGAGTACACTACCAATAAAGGGAAATACATGATGCCCGAGGTGATGAGGGTATCCCATATACTCCTGCGGACGCGCACGGAGGCTGTTGAGGTCATGGCTGAGCTGGAGAAAGGAGCGTCGTTTGAGGAAACGGCACGGGCGAAATCCGTTGATCCCACCGCGCAAAACGGCGGGGATATAGGCTATTTCCCCAGAGGGCAATTGATCCCGGCATTCGAGAACGCATGCGCAAAACTCCAGGTAAACGGGACAGTCGGTCCCGTAAGGACTGAACTGGGGTATCATATCATAAAACTTACAGACCGGAAAGAACCGGCGCTGAGGCCTTTGGAGACAGTGCGGGACAGGATAAAATCCGCGCTTTACACCGCAAAACGAAGACAGATGTTCAATCTCCTGATCGACAGAGTGACCGAAGAGACAGAGATCGAGATAGATGAGGAAGCGCTGGAAGAAGCAGGGGATGGCAGAGTATAGTGGCCGGGTTTTGAGTGTTTGGTTTCAGGCTGTGGGCTTTCGGGTCTGGGTCCGGGATCTGAATAAAATGGAGGTGCGAACGTGGCAGGAAGAGTGTGTCGGGGTCTTTGTTTTATAGCGGGCATATGCGCGTTCTGCGCGGGCAGCGGGTTTTCCGCGCAGGTCGTTGACAGGGTAATAGTCGTGATCAATGACCAGGTGATCACACAGCGTGAATTTAACAGGGCATTTTTACCGATAAAGAAAAGTTACGAGGCTAATCTGGAGGGGGAAGAGCTGCAGAACCGGCTGGAAGAAACAAAAAAAGCTCTTCTGGAACAGCTGATTAACACCAAGCTTGCGGTAAGCCTGGCAAAAAAAGAAAAAGTGGAAATAGACGAAACCGGGCTGTGGAAAAGGATCAATAAGATCAAGTCGTATTATAGTTCCGAAGACGCGTTCCTGCAGGCCCTGGCCGAAAAAGGGACGAACCTGACGGAATTCAAAAAAGAGATAAGAGAACAGATGATGGCACAGGAGATCGTTGATAGAGAAGTAGCGTCCGGGATAGTGATCATGCCTGCTGAGATCAGCGAATTTTACGATAAGAGCAGTGAAAAAATGGTAGCTCCGCGCAGGGTCAGAGTGCGGGGGATAATGATGCGCAAAGGCGCTGACAGCGACGGGGCAAGAAAAAGAATAGAAGAGGTCTTCTCAAAACTCGGAAAAGGCGGGGATTTCGGCGAATTAGCGGAAAAATATTCAGAAGGGCCATATGCCCCGAAGAGCGGGGACATGGGATTTATCGTGCGCGGACAGCTTCTGCCGGAGATGGATGAGGCGGTTTTCAGCGCGGAAAAGGGCAAAATCACGGATATTGTGGAAAGCGGGATAGGTTATCATGTTTTCATGATCGATGATATTGAGGAATCCAGGAGTCTGGAACTGGAAGAAGTCAGCGATTTTTTAAGAGAACAGCTGTACAGGAAGAAGTTCGAAGAGAAGCTGGCGAAATGGCTGGAGGCCAAAAGAAAGAATGCATATATTTCCTACAAATAGAACCCCCTGACAGGGTATCCATGGCGCGGGATAAACCTTTAATTTACATAACCATGGGAGATCCGGCCGGCATAGGGCCGGAGATCATAGCAGGTTCGATGGCAAGCCCGGAGATAAGAGGGCTTGCCGTTTTTGTTGTTCTGGCGGATAAGGATGTAATGAAAGCGGCTTTTAACGCCGGGATGCGTGAGCGGCTCGTGATACATGCTCCGGGTCCGCAGGAACGAACTGTCGGGATCAGGGAGGATCGTATCAATATTCTTGATCCGGGAGGAGCCACCGGATGTATCGAACCGGGTAAACCCACGGATAAAGGAGCCGGGAAAGCGCTGGGATGTATTGAAACGGCCGTGCGTCTCTTTCGCCGGAGAGAAGAAGGGAGGCCGAGGGCCCTGGTTACGGCTCCGGTCGACAAAAGTGTTATCGCGCGCGTTCATCCCGGTTTTGTCGGACACACGGAATATCTGCGGGAATCCTTTTCCTCGGATATGACAACTATGGTTTTGATCGGGGAAACCCTGCGGGTCGTCCCCGTGACGCGGCATATTCCGGTCACGGACATATCTCCGGCTTTGAGTATTGACCTGATCACAGGTACCCTGGAACAGGTGATCAGGCACCGCGGGCTGATATGCGGCAGGGATACCGCGCGTATCGGCGTTTGCGGTCTTAACCCTCATTGCGGGGAAGGCGGGGAGATAGGCAGGGAAGAGATAGAGATCATCCTGCCGGCGATCGAAAGGGCAAGGAGCGCTTACCCTCATATAGAAGGCCCTGTTTCCGCCGATGTCGCCTTTTATAAAGCGGCGAAAAAGGAAATAGACATAGTTGTTTCGATGTATCATGATCAATGCCTCGCGCCGTTCAAGATGGTGGATTTTGACAACGGGGTCAACATGACACTGGGGCTGGATTTCATGCGTACATCACCGGATCACGGCACGGCTTTTGACATAGCCGGTAAAGGGATCGCTTCTTCCATGTCCATGAAAAACGCCATAAAGCTTGCGGTTCGGGCCGCATCTGCCGCGGATGATCACGGACCGGCCTCTTAAGCTTAACCCATGACCGGTTCCTTTTCTCTGTGTCCGGGCGCCTCTGTGGTCCATCGTACGGAGCACGGCAAACGATCTCAGCACGGACTACTTGAGTAGTTAGCTTCAAAGACTTAATTTGTTATCAAAAAGGAAATTGCTGCGATATGAACTTGCGGGAACTAAAGACATTGTGGGAGGAACAGGGATTCCGGCCAAAGAAAAGGCTCGGCCAGAATTTTCTGATCGATAAGAATGTCAGAGACAATATCCTGCGGGCTATGTCCCTGGAGGCGGACAGTACGGTCGTCGAGATCGGCGCTGGTTTCGGCATGATGTCTTTTGATATGGCTGAAAGATGCGGCAGGCTTTACGCGGTCGAGAAAGACACAAGGATATGCGGTATAATGGAGCCCATGGTCCGCCGGAAACAGAACCTGACGCTTATTGAGGGGGACATACTGGACCTGGATATCTGTATTTTAACCGGGGCGCAGGAAAAGATCACGGTCATGGGGAATATACCCTATTATATCACAACGCCGGTGATAGAAAAAATGGTCCGCCAGAGGAGTTGTATCAGGAGCGTCTATATCGTGATGCAGGAAGAGTTCGCCGACCGCCTTGTTTCTTCTCCCGGCTCCAGGGTTTACGGGTCCATAAGCTGCTATGTCCAGTTCTATACCGCGGCAAAAGTGCTTTTCAAGATCAAAAGAACCGCGTTCTATCCCAGTCCGAATGTCAATTCCTGCCTGCTCAGGCTGGATGTCCTGCCTGAACCCAGTGTCAGTGTGAATGAGGAAGAGCTCATGTTCAGGATCATCCGCAAGGCTTTTTCACAGAGACGCAAGAAGGTGATCAATTCCCTGCCTCATGCTGATTTTCTATCCACAGGGCGGGAGGAGTGGCGGGAGATATTCGGGAAATGCGCTGTTGATCCCTCACTCAGGGCCGAGGACCTTTCACTTTCGGATTACGCCAGATTAAGCGACGCCGTAGGGGCCCGGACCGCATGATTGACTTTTGTATTATATTATGTTAGTTTAGCCGTATGGATAATGATGTTAAAGACAATCTGATCACTGAAGACGTTGTCCGGTATGTGGCGAAGTTGTCGCGCCTGTCGCTGGACGAAGAGAGTATTTCCAGATTCCAGCGCCAGCTGTCCGCTATCCTGGAGTATATAGAACAATTGAACGAGGTAGATACAGAGAACCTCCTGCCTACGACGCATGTTTTGTCTTCAATGAAGAATGTGTTCCGGGAGGATGAACTTAAGGAATCTCTGCCCCCGGAGGATGTTCTGGGTAACGCTCCTCATCGGCATGATAACTTTTTCAAGGTCCCCAAGATCATATAAAGAGTCAGAGAATGCAGAAAGAGCTCTCGAATATCGCTGTTTACAGAAGCTGGCTTGATGCCGGGACCGAACCTCTGACATCTGTCGCGGCCATGTTAGCTGACAGGGCGTCCCGTATTGATGAGAACATACATGCCTTTGCGTCCCTTGACAGGGAAACAGTGATCCGGGACGCGTCCCGGCTGGAAAATGAGGTTACAAAAGGCCGGTTATGGGGGATACCCGTTGCCATAAAGGACAATATATGCGTTAAAGGTGAACCTGCCACGTGTGCTTCCCGTATCCTTGAAGGGTTCAGGCCTCCTTATAACGCAACGGTCATCGAAAAACTTCAGGCAGAAGGCGCGCTTTTAATGGGAAGGGCCAACATGGATGAGTTCGCTTTTGGATCATCATGTGAGACGTCCTGTTACGGGCCTACCAGGAACCCGAGGGACCCCTCGCGCATACCCGGCGGTTCCAGCGGCGGTTCTGCCGCGGCAGTCGCGAGCGGACAGGTCGTGGCCGCGCTTGGTTCGGATACAGGTGGTTCCATACGCCAGCCGGCTTCCATGTGCGGGGTCGTGGGGCTTAAACCGACCTATGGCCGTGTTTCGCGTTACGGGCTTATAGCCTTTGCTTCCAGCCTGGATCAGATCGGACCGATAACCGGCAATGTCGCGGATTGTGCTGCCATGCTCGAGGTCATTTCCGGCCACGATGAAAGGGATTCGACGTCAGTGGACATGGAAGTTCCCAGATACACGGAAAGCTTATCAAAAAGCATAAAAGGGCTTACAATAGGTATCCCTGAAGAATATTTTACGTCCGGGATAAGTGAGGATGTGAACAGGGCCATAAGGGACGCCGTCGAGGCCTTTAAAGGTCTTGGGGCCAGGGTGGTTGATATTTCCCTGCCGCATACGAAATACGCCGTCAGTTGTTATTATATCATCGCCCCCGCCGAGGCGAGCTCCAATCTCGCCCGTTACGAGGGAGTACATTACGGCCGGCGAAGCCCGGATGCTGCCGGCCTTATTGATATGTATATCAACAGCAGGAACGAAGGATTCGGCCCCGAGGTCAAGAGAAGGGTGCTTCTGGGGACATATTCTCTGAGCAGCGGTTACTATGAGGCTTATTATCTTAAAGCTCAG
>DAOVKF010000132.1 GCA_030631915.1 Candidatus Omnitrophota bacterium | reverse complement strand
TTAAAGACAGCGAGGGACACGATAATCCATTATCTGAGAACAGGCGGATGCCTGGACGTGGAAACCGGGGATGAAGTGCTTAAGCGGGATATGGGCGCGTTCGTTACCCTGCATAAGAACGGTCAGCTGCGCGGGTGCATCGGGCATATGGTCGCGACCGGCCCCCTTTACCTGACAGTAAGGGATATGGCGATAGCGGCTGCCGCGCAGGACCCCAGATTTTCGCCGGTCACGCTCGGGGATATGGATGATATCGATATAGAGGTCTCTGCCCTTTCCCCCATGGAAAAGATCGACGACCCCGCGAAGATAGAGCCGGGCAGACACGGCGTAATGGTGCGCATGGGAGGCCGCAGCGGGGTCTATCTTCCCCAGGTCGCCATTGAGACCGGCTGGGACCGGGATCAGTTCATGGACAGCCTGTGCGCGCATAAAGCGGGTATCCCTGCCGACGCATGGAGGACGGGGGAGTGCGATATTTATATCTTTACGGCAGAGGTGTTCGGGGAAAAGGATAATGAGTAGATTCTACGCGTCTCCGGAAAATATTGACGTTAAAAAGAACGTGATACTGATCGACAAGGGGGAAGCCCATCATATTGTCGACGTCATGCGCATGAAAGAAGCGGACCAAGTGCTTGTTTTTGACGGCACGGGTAACGAGTATTCGGGGTTTATCGAGAAGATAGACCACAGGGCAAAGATCGTGACCGTTGAAATAGTGAAGACAGAAAGGCCGGCCGACGACAGGTCCCCGGAAATACATCTCGCGCAGGCTGTCCCGGCAAAAGGCAGGATGGATTATGTCGTTGAAAAGGCCACGGAACTGGGGGTCAGCCGGATCATCCCGCTTATTACCGACAGGACCGTGAACCGGCCCGACAGGGCCGGTTCTGAAAAAAAGGTTTTCAGGTGGGAGAAGATAGCTACGCAGGCCGCTAAACAGTGCGGAAGGACAAGTCTTCCGGTCATTTCAGGGATCACCGGGTATGAAAATATCCCGGACATGTTCGAGCAGTATGACATCGCGCTTCTGGCGTGCCTGTCAGAAGAGGCCGGGCCGATCAAACAGTCTTTACAGGGGTTCCGGACCGGTAAAATACTGGTCCTCATCGGCCCGGAAGGGGATTTCACCCCGGAGGAGATAGACATGGCCCGCCGGGATAATTGCAGGTTCGTGTCTCTGGGAAAAAGGATACTGAGAAGCGATACAGCCGGATTGTTCCTCCTGTCTGTCCTGGGATATATTTCACAGGACTCTTTAACATGAAATTCGCGATAAAGACGCTGGGCTGCAAGGTCAACCAGTATGAATCTCAGGTCCTGCGCGAGAACCTGGAGAGGTTCGGCCTGCGCGAAGCGGACGCAAAGGCCGCTGAGGCGGTCATTGTCAACTCCTGCACCGTGACAGAGCAGGCGGATATCAAAAGCCGCAAGATCATACGGAAGGTTAAAAAGGAAAACCCCGCGGCAAAAATATTTGTCACAGGATGCGGCGCTGTCCGTGATGAAGATATAGACTCGCTTGAATCCATGCCCGAAGTGCATGAAGTGATCCCGAACCTCGCAAAGATGCGCCTGCCGCTCCTGTTGAGAGGTTCACGCGGCGCGCGGCAGGATAACAAAGTCCGCGAACACATCTCCGGTTTTAAGTCTCACACAAGGGCTTTTGTAAAGATACAGGACGGATGCGACCAGGACTGTTCATATTGCAAGATAAGAGTCGTAAGAGGAAGAGCCCGCAGCAGGGGGAGCCGGGAAATACTGGATGAGATAAAGCGTCTCGCGGCGCACGGCTACAGGGAGATCGTGCTGACAGGGATATGCCTGGGCGCCTGGAAAGGCGCGGACGGGGAAGGCCTGCCGGGTCTTTTAAAACACGCCGGCAGGTTAAAAGGCGGGTTCAGGATAAGACTCAGCTCAATAGAGCCCAATCACATAGATGACGAACTTATCGAAACCATGGCGAGTTCCTCCAGGATATGCAGACATCTGCATATCCCCGTTCAAAGCGGTTCTGACAGGATCCTCGCCCTTATGAAAAGACGGTATAACACGTCGCAATTCCGCGGATGCATGGACAATATCCGTTCTCGCATGCCTCTGGCGGGTATAACCATGGACGTCATAGCGGGCTTCCCCGGCGAAACAGATAATGATTTTGATCGTTCGCTCGAATTTATAAAGGGAATGCGGCCTTGCAGGCTTCATGTTTTCAGGTACAGCGCCCGCAAAGGCACGCTCGCGGCGGATATGGAAGACCGCGTACCTTCCCGTGACGCGAAGCAAAGGGTCGAGCGGCTGATAAAGCTCGGGACGGATCTTCAGGCCGGGTTCTGCGGAGAGTTTATCGAACGGGAAGTCGAAGTGCTTATCGAGGGAAAGCCGGAGGGCGCCGCGCGTATGGCGTACACTTCCGAATACGTAAAAACAAGGTTGTCAGGATTCTCCGGCAGGGAAGGAGACCTGGTCCGCGTCAAACCGTCCGGGGTCGATAAAAACACTCCCTGTCTGCTTGCCGGCATAGCTGATCTTGTCTGATCTTACCGCCTCAAAATCTTATTTAACCGCCCAGTTAGCGCAATATAAACTGAGAAAAATCTTCATTCCCGGCCGGTTTGACAGTGCGATTTTTATATGCTATACTTTCTTTTCATTAAGGGGGAACGCCTTGTCCGCAATGATATCCGGCATTAACTGGCTCGATATTTTATTTCTAACAATTTTGCTGGGAATGATTTATAAAGGTTCCCATACCGGGGTCGGCAGCCAGCTCCTTTCCCTGGGCTGGTGGTTTGTTCTTATATTCTTCTCTATAGGCTATTATTCCGTTCTGGCATCCAGGATATTCGGTTTCATGGTGCAGAACTGGGCCCGGGCAATATGCTTTTTTATTATCGTTGCGGTGATGTTCCTTATAATAAGATTCCTGGAAAGTATCTTCAATATCGCTGTCACCGAGAATCTGGCTCCCATTGAAAGAATGGGAGGGGCTTTCATCGCTTTTTTACGCGCGTTCCTGCTTTTCGGTATGATCGGCATTCAGCTTTTACTTTTACCTTTTGATTTTTTGCGGGATTCAGTCGTGGAAGGGTCGGAGACAGGCATGTTTTTCGTGGAGGTCGACTCCGGTATATACAGCTGGATAACGGACCGTCTGGCGTTTGTCGAAGATAAAAAAAACGAAGAGGTTGTCAAAGAGTTCCTTGCCTCCGCGGGCAAGAAGGACAGGTAACCCGGAATACGGAGAAACATGAAACTTCGCGAGATATATGAAAGGGCGATAAAAAAGGCCGTCAAAGAGGACCCGAGGCCCGGGAGCATGGTAGAGGAGGAGCTGAAAAAGGCCGGGAACGAATATAAAAAGCTCAAAGGTATCGGCAGGGAAATATTTGACCGGGAAAGACTGAGCAATCCTTACGCGGACAGCAGAATATTACACGGCATCGGCAGCGAGGAGATAAGGAGCGTGCTGGTGGGTATAGATATTGACGTGCAGGAGCTCCTGCTTGCGGACAGGCTTCGCGAGAAAGGCGTAAGGGTGGATCTGGTGGTCTCGCACCATCCTTCCGGAAGGGCCTTCGCCCGTCTGGACAGGGTCCTGACCGTTCAGCCCGGCATCTGGGAGACCCTCGGTTTTTCAAAAGAGATCGCGCAGGGACTGATGAAAGACCGCATGGCGGAAGTCGCCAGGAGCCTTTCACCCAGGAACCACAACAGGGCGGTCGATGCCGCGCGGCTTCTTGACATCCCGTTCATGTGCCTGCATACGGCCGCGGACAACTGCGTGTCGCGTTTCCTTCAGAG
>DAOVKF010000180.1 GCA_030631915.1 Candidatus Omnitrophota bacterium | reverse complement strand
TAAATCCTTATGGGGAAAGTCTAAAATGCTCTGGTCGTTAGTATAGGAATGGATGGTAGTCATCAGACCTTTTTTAATCCCAAAGTTATCCAGTAGGACTTTGGCCACTGGCGCCAGGCAGTTCGTGGTGCAGGAAGCATTGGAAACTATTTCATCTGACCCTTTCAGCGCGGCATTGTTGACTCCAAGGACTATCATATTGTCTATCTCGTCTTTCGCCGGAACGGTAAGGACCACTTTTTTCGCCCCTGCCGCGATGTGCTGCGCTATCTGGTCCTTCTTCCTGAAAACCCCCGTTGCTTCGATCACTATCTCAACGCCGAGCTCGCCCCAGCCAAGTTCAGCCGGGTTCTTGACGCTCGTGATCCGGACCTCCCTGCCGTTCACGACGATGCTGCTGTCCCCGGCCTCCACCGTGCCGTCGAACCTGCCATGGACCGAATCGTATTTTAAGAGATGCGCCAGCGTCCCTGCGTCCGTAAGGTCATTGATGGAGACGACCTCCATGTCGTCCCTTTTTTCGATTATCTTGAAAACATTCCTGCCTATCCGCCCGAACCCGTTGATGCCTATTTTTACCGCCATTTTCCGCCTCCTCCTTATGTATCTCTCTACCGGTTATTTTGAAAAAGTATTATATACTCGCGGGATAAAATATGCAACAGAAAATTAGACCCGTCTACGCGCCAAGGATAACCCCTCTGGTGAGCCTGTATCCGCGCAGGAACTCTTCCCGCCTCATTATTTTCTTTCCCTCAAGCTGCAGGGCATCTATCCTGACAGCGTCTTCCCCTGTCTTTACGATAAACTCGACATTATCCATGATTGCGCCGGGTAAAAGACCTTCCCCAACAACGGATACGGCCTCTGCTTCCAATATCTTCAGCGTCCTTCCGTTAAGCAGCGTAAAAGCGCCCGGCCAGGGCTGCATCGCCCTTACCTTACGCACTATGCGCAGGGCCGGATCCCCCCATTCTATCCTGCCGTCCTGTTTCCGCAGTCTGGGGGCGGCTGTGGCCCCGGCATCATCCTGCTCCGCGAGCTGCAGGTCTTCCGACTCTATCATGTCCAGCGCTTTCATCAATAATGCCGCCCCGCTCTTCGCGAGCCGTTCGAGCAACTCCTGCGCTTTCTCGTTCTCTCCTATCAGCGTCCTCTCCTGGACGATTATGCTTCCCGCGTCCATGCGTTCGGTCATCTGTATCACGGTATTACCCGTTTCTTTCTCGCCGTTCATTATCGCCCAGTTCACGGGCGCGGCGCCCCGGTATTTCGGCAAAAGAGAAGGATGAAGATTAACACCGCACTTCTCCGGGATACCCAGAAGCTCTTCTCCCAGCAAACAGCCGTAATCGACCACCACGAAAACATCCGGCCTCTCCTTCTCGACCCGCTCCACGAACCCGGGATCAGAAACATCCGGGGGCTGGAATATCTCAACACCCGGGGCCGCTTTTTCGGCATAAGCCCTGACCGGCGCCGGCAGCACGTCGGTTCCGCGGCGTCCCTTTTTTGTGTCCGGCCGGGTCACGACCGCCAGGATGTCATGCCTGCTGTGAAGCAGCTTTTTCAATGAAGGCAGTCCGAACTTTCCTGTTCCAAAAAAAATGATCCTCATTTTTTCGTGTCTCCTCTTTCCCGGATGACCCGGCCCGGCCGCGCCCGCTGCCTCAGTTCACATGCTCATCGGGTCCACATCAATTGCCATGAGAACGCCGGTGCCTTTACGGAAACCTTTAAGCGCCTTTCGCAGGGTCGCGGCCGCCGCTGAAATGTCCCGGGTCTTTATGAGCACGTTCCAGCGGTAATAGCCGCGCAGTTTTGCCAGGGGCGACGGGGCCGGGCCCATAAGGTCTATGCCCGGGACCTTTTCCGTAAGCCTTTTCGCGAGGCGGCCGGCGCTCGCCATGACATTCTCTTCCGACCGGGCTCTCAGCGTTATCTTTATCAGGTTAACGAACGGCGGGAATCCGAGTTCGCGGCGCGCCTCTATCTCCCTGCGGTAAAAACCCGGATAATCGTGTTTGGCGGCAAAACTCACGGCATAATGTTCCGGCGTGTATGTCTGCACTATGACCTCCCCGCCGAGGTCCCCTCTGCCGGCGCGGCCCGCGACCTGTGTGACAAGGTCAAACGTCCGCTCCCCGGAACGGAAATCAGGCAGGTTTAAATTCGCGTCAGCGGATATAACGCCTATCTGCGTGACCCTGGGGAAATCCAGCCCCTTGGCGATCATCTGGGTCCCGACGATAATATCTATCTT
>DAOVKF010000121.1 GCA_030631915.1 Candidatus Omnitrophota bacterium | reverse complement strand
CACCTTCCCCAGGATAACCTCCGCCGCGAACAACCCCAGTATCATGAACACGAACACGATGATCCCGCTGAAAGAATGCAGAAAACTCTCAGCCGCTTCTGATCCGAAATAATACCCCAGAAGCCCTACCACGCATATACGCAGGCTGTTGCCCAGTATTGCCAGGACAGGTATAAGCCCCAGCAGCGTTGCCTTATACAGGACCCTTTCCTTTCTCGCGAAAAGATATATATACAGCACGCCCAGAGCGGCCAGGGTGATGAACGACCGGAACCCGCTGCACGCGGTGCCCACCATTATCGGAAAATCGTGGATATTTATTATCAGGCCTTTTTTAACGGTTGCATACCCCGCCATTGAAAGCATCTTATACGCGATACTGGCTGACACATAACGCATGGGAAGCGTTATGCTGTCAAGCACCGCTGTCGGAGGCGGTATCATGAAGATAAGATAGAAAAAGCTGAACCACACGCGCTTTAATACCCGCGGTCCGTAAACAAAACCTGTCAGAGCGGCCGTTGCCGGGATAAAAGCGGCCGCGCACACGAACATGTAACCCCATTTCCAGCCGAACACGTACATCCAGATGCCCGCCGCGAACAAAAAAGCGCAAAGAGACGAAAACCCCGGCTCCCTCCGGCTGTAAATATCAAGCAGCTCTTTTTTCTTCCTCCAGATCATATATAAGCTTATGGGCAGGATAAAATAGGCATGTTCATAATGCAGAGAGCTCCATCGGGTGGAATACAATTGTTCGAATACAGGAAAAAACAGGGCACCCACCCCCGCCCAGAGCACAATGTGCGCCCAGTTCCTTCTAAGGAGATATATCTGTTTAAATACGTCTTTCATCGCTGATGGATGTTGTCCGCCTTTTTAACCTTGCTTTTATAGAACTCGGTCAACTCCAGCGCGTCTTCAATGCCTCTCAGCTGTTTATAAAGCAGCTGCGTGAGCATATGGAAGACCATCAGATGACAGTCTTCGACTATCTGCATATCGCGTGCCGGAACATGGACGCATTTCTTCTGGTCTATCTCCTTTAACCTTCCGCCGTCAAACCCGCATAAGGTAAAAGTATCGGCTCCGGCCTGCCTCGCGTATTCAACGGCCTTCACCACATTCTCCGAATTTCCACTGCCTGATATGCCGATGACCAGGTCGCCCGGGCTCAAAAAGTTCTCCAGCTGCAGATAAAAAATATGGTCATAAGATGTATCGTTGCTGTAGGCCAGCACAGAAGGGATATTGTCGTTCAGACACACGCATTTGAACTTTTTATCCAGCTCCAGACATACGCTTTTATTAAGGTCACAGACAGCGTGCGAGGCGGTTGAGGCGCTCCCCCCGTTCCCGAAGATGAATATATGACTGCCTCTTCCATAATGATGCAGCAGGACTTCGGCAAAATACCCTATCTTCTTTTTATCGATTCTGTCTATAGTAGCCTTCAATCTCTCACTGTATTCATTGATCTCATTCAGAAAATCCATTTTTACCCCTCCGATTGTATCCGGCTAGATCCTGCCCGCGCTTGAATCCCTGCAAGCCTGTTCATAGCCGGCAACAGTTCCCATGTCAAGATAATAACTTTCTATCACGTAACCGTACATCTTTCCGGCAAGTTTCGGTAAGACGTCAAAACCGAAATCCGAAGAGGGCTCGTCCGGAATATGGTCGAATATCCCCTGGCCTGACACGTATATCCCCGTGTTCGCCAGGTCCCCTTCCGGGTATCCGGGCTTTTCCGTGAACCTGACCACCCTTCCGTTTTCATCAAGCTCCGCTATCCCGCATTCTTCCGGCCTTTTCGAGTGAAACAGCCCCATGGTGAACTCTGAACCCCGCTCCCTGTGAAATCCCACGAGCTTCCCCATATCTATATCAGTCAGATTATCCGCGTATATTATCAGGAAATCCTGTTCACCTTTCACGAAATCCCTGTTGCTCAACACGGTCCCCGCGCTTCCGAGGAGCTGCTCCTCAAAAAAGATCGCGACTTTCAGGCCGAAATCCCTTTTACTGACGTAATCCCGTACCTCATCGGCAAAGTAATGCGTGTTTATCAGCGCCTCGTCCACACCGGCTTTTCTGCAATGTTCAAGCCATATCTCAAGCATGGGCCTGCCGTTTATCCGGACAAGGCACTTTGGCGTATTATCCGTAACCGGCCTTAACCGGGTCCCTTCGCCCGCTGCTAATAAAAACGCTTTCATAATAACAACTTGATCCGGTAAAGTGGTTTATTTGGAGCTATACCTGCTGAGGTTGAAAATGACCTTTGAACCGTCCCTTTCCAGCATGAACGGCAGTTCCCTGTAGTCCTTTAACTCGTTCCTTAGATCGTCCTGTTTATGCCTCGGGCAATATAAAAGAAGGAACCCCCCTCCGCCCGCTCCGGACACTTTTCCGCCTGTTGCCCCGGCTTTCAGGGCTCTTTTATACATCTCGTCTATCCTGCCGTTCGTGATCTTACCCGAGAGTTTCTTTTTATCTTCCCAGTTCCTGTGAAGAATGTCGCCGATCCCGTCAAAATTTTCGGTCTTTATCACCTCGGCCAGTTCAAAGACCAGTGATTTGATGTTCCTGAGATTCTGGAACGCGCCATTTTGGATATTATACTTCTGGTCGGTTAAAATGTCTTTTGATTTCCTTGTCTGGTTCGTATAATAGAACAGAAGATTCGAGCACAGCTTTCTCTTCATCGGAACAGGCAGATCCATTCTTTCCACAGCGACCGTTTCGTCATTCTTGAACACGAATTCCCGCAGGTCGCCGTAAGCCGCGATATACTGGTCCTGTTTGCCTATGGGTTTGCCGAGCAGGTCGATCTCTATCTCGCAGGCTTCCCTTGCCAGGTCCTCCGCGACCTTCGGTTCCCCGTTAAAGGAATAAAAGGCGTTCAACGCGCCTACAAGGATGCTGCTGGATGAACCAAGCCCCGACCCTCCGGAAGGGATGTCCGCGAGAGTGGTGACTTCCACACCTTTAAGCACCCCGGTCTTTTTCATGGCCTCTCTTATGAGCTCATGCTTGAGCTCGTCAACGCTGTCCACTATTTCTTTCGTTGAATAATTGAGGTATATCTTATCGTCAAACCGTTCCTTTACGATAACGTAAACGTATTTATCGATCGTCATGCTGAGCACAACGCCGTCCTCCCTGCTGTAGAAATCCCTCATATCGGTCCCGCCCCCGGCAAGACTGAGCCTGAGAGGGGTCTGGGTTATTAACATCGCTATCCTCCGGTTACCTGTCCATCGCTCCCTGAGCGGACATCCTTACCACGTTCCGCTCTTTCATCCGCTTCTCCGCGTACTCAAGAATATCCTCAAGATTATCCGCCGATTCCAGCCACGTTTTGTAATCGGCCACACTTTTTTCAACATTGTTCCGTGGATCCCATCCGAGCTTTCTTAATTTCGTTATGTCGGAAAAAATATGCCTTGTATCGCCGAACCTGAACTCCCCCGTGATCCGGGGCGCTATGTCCTTTTCGAATACCCGCCCGGCGGCTTCAAAAAATTCAAGAACAGTAACCGATTTTCCGCCGCCGACATTAAACACCTCAAAATCCGCCCTGTCCTCCCTGAGCACAAGCAGATTCGCCCTTACCACATCCTCAATATTTACGTAATCCCTTATCTGGTTACCGTCCTCATAGATCGCCGGAGCTTTATCAAAATGAAGGTTCAGACTGAATATCCTGCACGCGCCCGAATACGCGTTATAGAACGACTGCCTCGGCCCCTGCACTATGGAATACCTCATGCAGACCGTGGGTATCCCGTAACGACGGCCCAGGTTAAGACCGATAAGTTCCTGCGTATATTTGCTCATCGCGTACTGGTTGCGGGGATTGGTCACGGTTTCATCGGAAGAGGCGTACATTATCCTGTTGCCGCATACAGGACACTTTATTTCCCATGCACCTTTAGACAACTGCTCTAAACCGCGTATGCCCGGGTAAACCTTTCCGTCCCGTGGACAGGTATAACACCCTTCTCCCATAACCGCCTGGGAAGACGCGATTATCACTTTTTTCACGGGCAGGGCGTCTTCAACTATTATTTCGTACAGAAGCGCCGTGCCCCTGCTGTTCACGTCAAAGAATTTGCTGAAATCAGTAAGATAATCCTGGTAGGCGGCCAGATGATAGACCGCGTCCACGCCTTTTAAGGCTTTCCTGACATCATCCGTGTTCCTGACGTCCCCTTCCATGAACTCGATATCCCCGGAAAGATAAGTTGGTTTCCCCTTCAGATGCACGGGTTTTGACAGGTTATCAATGATCCTCACGCTGTGGCCTTCTTTCAGAAGCGCGTCAGCCGTATGCGACCCTATAAAACCCGCTCCGCCTGTGACAAGTACCCTCATTTTCCGCTCCCTTTCAGGACAGCCCT